>DATLYJ010000023.1 GCA_035574915.1 Dehalococcoidia bacterium
CCGCAAGGTGTACAACCACCTGGCGGCGCACCTACGCGACGCCCGCCGCGAACCCCCCGGCCTAAGGCGCTGACGCTGCCTCCGAGGCAGCGCCGGCAGGCTCCGCTTCCCGCCGGCGACCCCACGGGAGGCTCCACGGCAGGCCGGCGGCGGCGCGCACGCCGATATCGCGTCGTTCGAACGCCCATACGGCGGCAGCCGTGAAGGCGGCGAAGAGCGCCATCAACACCGCAACCTTGGGCCAGTCCATGCCGTTCGTAAGGACGGTCGTGGTGGCGGCGTAGTGGAAGGGAGAGAGCCATCGCAGCGGCTCCAGAAGGTCCACCAGGGAGGCGAGGTAATTCAGCATGAACGTGGCGACCGCGAGCGCGGTCGCCACGCCTGTTGCCTGCCCCCGGCTCGGGAGCGAGACGCTCGCCATCAGCGAGAACGCGCCGAAGAACAACGTGATTGGCATCAAGTTCAGGGTGGCGATTACGAGGTCGACCTCGGAGACTTCGATGTCGGTGAACGGCGTGCTCAGCGCCCAGCCCAGGATCGTCAGCAGGACGATGCCAAGCGTCCCCGCGACGAAGGCGGCCAGCTTTTCGAAGAGAAGCCGTGTGCGGCTGAGCGGCTGGGACAGGAGGAGGTCCATCGTACCCGCTGCCTCCTCTCCGGCCAGCATGTTCGTGCCCTGCATGATCGCGAAGATTACGAGCAGGATCGGCGCCCAGCTGAAGAACTCGGCGGTGAGAAAACCCTCCGCCGTCCGGTAGTCCGCCGACTCGCCCAGGAATGCTTCGAACGCCTCCGGGATGTCGAAGTCGGCCAGTTGCTCCCGATAGCTCGGATATACGTAGACAACGAGCGCAGCCAGCAGGGCGAAGCCGAGGCCGTACCAGAAGACTTGCCAGCGGAGGTCTCGAAGGCCCTTGCCGAATACGCTAAGTGGCACTCGGAACCTCCGGCTGGTTGTCGTGGTAGTAGGCGAGAAACACCTGCTCCAGGCTTGGCTGCTCGGTCCGCAGGTCCACGACCTCGAAGCGTGCTATCGCTTTGAGGGCAGTGTCGATGGCGTCGCGGACTTCCAGGTGGACGACCGGGCCGCGGCGCTCCACCTCCCGTACTCCCGGCAGGTCGAACGCGCCCGGCGGTACGGGTGCCGCGAACGTGACCTCAAGGATATGAAGCGAGCGGCCCTTGAGGGCCCCAACTTCCTCCACCGCAACCATGCGCCCGGCCCGAATGAAGCCCACGTGGTCGCAAAGGTTCTCGACCTCGGAGAGGACGTGAGACGAGAAGAAGACCGTTCGCCCAGCACTGACGTGGTCCCGTAGCAGCAATGCCACCTCCTCCTGCACGAGCGGGTCGAGGCCGCTGGTCGGCTCGTCCAGGACCAGTACTTCCGGCTGGTGCATCATCGCCAGCACCAACCCGAGTTTCTGCTTGTTTCCCTTCGACAGAGAGCCGACCTGCTTCGTCGGGTCGAGGTCGAGCCTGTCCAGCAAGCGGCGCCGGTAGGCGGCGTCAACAGCGCCTTGCCGCAGCGACGTGAACAGCTCAATTGTCTGAGCGCCGGTCAGGCCCTCGTATAGCCTAAGGTCGCCGGGGAGGTAGCCGGCGCGCCGCCTGACCTCGATGGAGTCGCGTCGGCTGTCCAGGCCGCACAGCATCGCCCGTCCCCCGTTAGGCCGGATGAGGTCCAGCAGACAGCGGATTGCGGTGGTCTTGCCCGCGCCGTTTGGCCCCAGGAACCCGAAGATGACGCCGCGGTTCACGGTGAGATCGACTGCGTCGAGCGCCCGCACGGGTCCGTATGTCTTTGTCAGCGCTTCAAACCGGATAGCCGGCGCCTGGTCCATGCATTGACCTTACGCCCCGCGCGAAACTCGGTGCGAGTGCCTCAAGTCCTTCTTTGGTGGGCGATAAGGCTGGAAAGCTCGGCAGCCGCGGCGCGCGGGTCCCTGGCGCCACACACGGCGCTGATCACGGCGACGCCGTCGGCGCCCGCCGCCATGACCTCGCGCACGTTTCCCGAGTTGATGCCGCCGATACCGAAGACGGGGACGCTGACCGCCGCTTTCACCTCGGCGAGCCGCTGAGGCGAGGCGCCCCGGGTCCACCTCTTCGTCATCGTGCCGAAGATGTCCCCCACTGCCACGTACGTCGCCCCGTCCGCCTCGGCGCGACGCGCCTCCTCGACATTGTTCGTGGAGGCCCCGACCACGAAGCCGGCCGGCACGATGCGCCGCACGTCCGCGACCGGGAGGTCCTTCTGGCCCACGTGCACGCCGACCAGGCCAGCGGCCGGCCTTCCCGCCGAGCCGGCCCCGGGCACCCTCCGCGCGCTAGCTGCCAGCACCAGGGCAAGGTCCGCATGGTCGTTGATGATCAACGGGACCCCGCGCGCTGTGCACTCGCGCAGGATTCCCCTGACGTCGTCCAACTGCAAGCCCTTCTCGCGGGCCTTGTCGCGCCATTGGAGCATCGAGGCGCCGCCTTCGAGCGCCATACGGGCGACGTCGACGGGGCTCCTGCCCATGCATGCCTCGGGGTCGACAATCACGTACAGCCCGCCGGGCGCGCTCATGTTCCCTTCCTGGCCCGAATGGAGTTCCGGAACCCGTCCAGGTCCTTCACTCCTTCCGCCAGCACGGCGTCGTATATGTCCTTCGACGAGTAGGCGCTGCGGTATAGCGGGTCGGTCCACACTGCGTTCTTGATCGAGAGGATCGCGGCGCGGGTCTCCGGAGAAAGACCGGCCTGGACCCACGCCACGTAGGGGGAGCGCCTGTCCATCTCTGCCCGTTCCATCGCCCACAGGTCGATTTTCCAGCCGCTCTCAGCCGGCAGGTGTATTCCCCAGTACAGGCCTAGCGGCAGGCCGTCGGTGTTCAGAAGGCGCTCGTCGCGGAAGCTCATCCTCGCCGGCCGGAGGCTCGCAGCTATCTCCCGGCCGAGCTCGAAGAACCGCGAGACGTCGAGGTTCTCGACCAGCAGCTCGACATCCAGATCGCGCCAGACCATGAGGTCCAGCGCATAGCTGCCCGTCACTTTCGGCCGGCCGTAACGGCCGAGAAGATCCAGGAGGCGCGTCTGCGCTAACAACCGCCCGCATTCAGCCCTGAGCGCCCGGGCTGTGTCCTCCAGTTCGCTCGCCCCGGCCGTCATCGTTGGCGCCGGCCTCCCTCGTAAGCCGGCGATCTGCTACGCTTCGCCGCGGACAAAGGGAAAGGCTTCGTAACCATGCCTCTACTCGACATAACAAGCTTCCTGGGCGAGCTCGACAAGGTGCTCGAAGACCCTGCGTGGCTGTTCTTCGGACTGGTGGGCGGCGTGGGCCTCCTCGGCCTGCTCGCCATCATGCTCCTGTACCCCTTCTCCAGCGACAGCGACCAGACCACGAGCTCCTAGCGGGACGTAAACCGCGGCGGCCTGTTCTCCGCGAAAGCCCGCGGCCCCTCGCGCGCGTCCTCGGTCGACTGCACGATGGCCATGGCGTGCGCTGCCTGCTCCAGCGACTCTAGCAGGGTGCTGTCCAGTCCCCGGTACACCAGGCGCTTGGAAAGCTGGATAGCGACCGCCGGCCCCTCCACCAGCCGGCGCGCGAAGGCCATCGTTTCCTCCATAAGCTTGTCGGCCGGGACGACCTTAGTCACGTAACCGATGCGCAGCGCCTCCTGGGCATCGATGATGTCCGTAGTCCAGATCAGCTCCAGCGCCTTCTGCAGGCCGACGATGCGCGGCAGGTACCAGCAGCCACCATCGCCCGGGATGAGGCCGACGCGGGCGTAGGTCATGCCGAAGCGCGCGTTCTCGGAGGCGATGCGTATGTCGCACTGGCTCGCCATGTCCATGCCGGCGCCCACTGCCGCCCCGTTGATCGCGCCGATGTAGGGCTTGTCGAGCAGGGCGACGGCGCGCGGCACCGCCTGGACCCCGTCGCGCAGCCAGTTGCGCTGCGCCGCTGCTGAGACCGTCGTTTCCGTCGAGGCCGCCACCTCAGCCACGCCGGAGCCGCCCCGGAGGTCGGCGCCGGCGCAGAACCCCCGGCCCGCTCCCGTGACCACCACGACGCGCACGTCGCTGTCCACGCGGGCGTCGTTCAGCGCCCAGGCCCACTCCGAGATCATCGTGTCGTTGAAGGCGTTCATGCGCTCGGGGCGGTTGAGGGTGATGGTCGCGATGCCGTCGTTCTTCTCATAGAGGATCGTCTCGAAGTCCATGGCGCTCCTGTCTCAGATCTTCGGACTCGGGTTGGGTTGCGTTGTCCGCCTGCGTCCGCAGCCTCGCAGGCCGCGGCGATTGTAGCAAGGGCTCCACCCGCAGGACTCGTTTGCTAGCAAGCCCGACGCCTCTAAGCCGAAACCTGCTTAGATCCCGGCCTGGCGCGCCAGCGCCTTCGGCGCCCTGCAGCGCCAGGCGTCCCGCAGCATCAACTCCAGTTCCGGAAGTTCGATCTCCGGCAGACGCACGAGGACGGCGGGGTAGCCGTTGTAGTGCGGTTCGGTGAAGAACTTGCGCTCGTCCATGGCGAGCAGCATGTTCTTGTCCTCCAGGCTCGCGACCCGCACGGCCACGACGTCGGCGCGGGGCACCCGCGGCTTCTTCGGTTGGACGCGCTCGTTCCACGCCCAGACGAACGCTTTCGCCTTGCCCCTGTCCATCACCGAGAAGGCGAAGCGCCCCTCCTCCTCCCGCGTCTCCGGCAGAGACAGGGCGATCCGCCGCACGTCAGCCTGCGTTGCCATGGTGCTCGATTCTAAAACAGCGGCATTGCGCGTGCGGGCGGCGCGTGGCAGAATTCGCTCTCTTGTCTGGAGGTGACCCGTGGCCGACGCGACCCCGTCGGGTCTGAACGCCGCGGTCCGCGAGGCGTGGGAGGTGAACGCCGCCCACTGGGACGCGCGCATGGGCGAAGGCAACCGCTGGAACATCGACCTGATCCGTCCGGCCGTCGAGCGCGCGCTGGAGCTACGGCCCGGCGAGGTCGTGCTCGACGCCGGCTGCGGCAACGGCCAGGTCTCACGCTGGCTCGCCGACCTGGGAGCGATAGTCGTCGCCTTCGACTTTTCGCAGCGGCTGGTCGAGTTGGCCGGTTCGCGGTCGGGCGCGTACTCCGGCCGGGTTGAGTACCACGTCATCGATGGCACCGACCGTGGCGCGCTGCTGAGGCTCGGAGCCGGGCGTTTCGACGCCGTGGTGTCGACCATGGCCCTCATGGACATGGCCGAAATCGCTCCGCTCATCGAGGCGTCGCGAGGGCTGCTCAAGCCCGGCGGACGCTTCGTGTTCGCGGTACCGCACCCTTGCTTCAACACGACCGCCAGCTCGCTGCTGGCCGAGCGACTCGAGATCGCAGACGGCCGCGCCCGCGTCGAGTACGCCGTGAAGGTACGCCGCTACAAGTCGGGCGCAATCGGCCGTGCCGAGGCCATGTCCGGGCAGCCGGTGCTGCAGTATTACTTCGAGCGCCCCCTGGAGGCGCTGCTCGGCGCCTTCTTCAGACGCGGCTTCTCGCTCGACTACCTAGAGGAGCCGGCGTTTGCGCGGGACGACGCCCCTGAAGGCCTGCACTGGCGCAACCTGCCTGAGATCCCACCTGTCCTGGTCTGCCGCTTGCGGCCGCTGACGTAGGTCTCTATCACATTCGTGCGGACCGGTGTGCCACGGGCGAGGACAACCCCTTGCCCGTGTCGGCCGGCGCTGCCACACTATGCCCGCTGCCAGCCGGCCGGCGCGGCAGTCCCACACAGCCCCGCGTTTACCTAGAAAGGTGCGCTTGGACGCACGAGGAGGCGACGATGGCTTACGACAAACCCATCCCTCATCCCGGCATGCATACGAAGCCCTTCTGGGAGGGAACCAGGCAGGGAAAGCTAATGCTGCCCCGCTGCACGAACTGCAACCGTGTGCACTGGTACCCCCGGCTCATCTGTCCTCACTGCCACTCGATGGAGCTGGAATGGATCGAGGCGAGCGGGGAGGGCACCCTGCACACTTTCGCTGTCCAGCACCGCGCTTTCGGCGGCTGGAGCCGCGAGCTACCCTTCGTCACCGCCTACATCGACCTCAAGGAAGGCGACCGCATGCTCACCGTCCTCCGCGGCGTCGATCCCAACAAGCCCGAGACCATCAAGATCGGCTCGAAGTGCAAGGTCGAGTTCGAGCCCGCCACGGATGAGATCCACATCCCGTTCTGGCGCGTCGTAGAGGAGGCTTAGCATGCCGGCACCAATTTCGAAAGCGGCGGCCATCGTTGGCGCGGCAGAGGCGAAGGAGATAGGCTATCCGGCCACTCCCAAGACCTCGCTGCAGCTCGCGATCGAGGCCATCAAGGCGGTAAGCGACCAGACCGGCATCCCGATCTCGAAGATCGAGGGTGTCGCTAGCGCGGGCGTGTCGGCCTCGGAGCTGGCGGAGCACCTCGGGCTGCACCCGGCCTGGATCGACACGACATCGGTGGGCGGCTGCTCATTCGAGATGCACGTCCACCACATGCTGGCGGCGATCTACGGCGGCATCATCGATGTCGGCCTGGTCGTGCTGGGCCAGGCGGGCTGGTCAGCGCGGCAGATGGGTGGCGGCGGTGGCCGGGGCGGGCCCGGCGGTGGCATGGGCGACAGCCCGGGCACCGAGATGACGATGGCGTACGGCCTCTCCGGGGCGCCGTCCAACTACTCGCACGCCATGACCCGGCACAACTACCGCTACGGCACCACGCCCGAGGACTTCGCCCACATCGCCGTGGTCACGCGCGAGTGGGCCACCCTGAACCCGCGCGCGGTCATGTTCTCGAAGGACACGCACCCCCAGGGCGGGCCGATCACGGTGGAGGACGTGCAGAACTCGCGCATCATCTCCTGGCCGCTGACGCTGCTCCACTGCTGCCTTGTCACGGACTACGGCGGCGCCGTGCTGGTGGCCAACCCGGAGATCGCGCGCAGCCTGCGCACGAAGCCGGTCTGGATTGCGGGCGCCGGCGAGAACATGAGCCACTCCAACATGCTGGAGATGGAGGACTTCACCGCCACCTCGGCTGTCGCCTCCGGGGCAGCAGCCTACAAGATGGCGGGCATGGGCCCGTCTGACATGGAAATGGCCATGGTCTACGACTCCTTCACCATCACCGCCGGCATCACGGTCGAAATGCTGGGCCTGGCGCCCCGCGGTGAGGGCTTCCTGCTCTGGAAGGAAGGTCACGCCCGTCCGGGAGGCAAGTTCCCGATCAACACCAACGGGGGCGGCCTCTCCTTCAACCACTCCGGCATGTACGGCATGCAACTCCTGGTCGAGGCCTACCGCCAGCTCTCGCGCACGGCCGAAGACGGCATCAACGGCATCAAGGGTAAGCAGACCAACGCCCGCTCTTGCGTCGTCAACGGCACGGGTGGCAGCCTCTCGACCACAGGCACGCTCGTGCTGACCGCCGACTAGCCGGGCCTGTTAAGGGCTTTCGAGCCGCCGCGGGCGGACCGCGGCGGCTCGGCTTTTCAGCGAGCCTCTCGCGCGAAGTCAGGATGGCGCGGCCGGCATCCGCGACCGGCGCTGCCGCCATGACTCCGCGGCCTGAGGCAGCGGCCAGGGGCGCGAACTCAAGCCATCCCGGCGAGCTTCGCCTTCACGCGCTCCCAGACTTGCGCCGCTATCTCCTCCGGCGGAAGCGTGCCGTCGACCACCAGCCAGCGGCCCGGGTCGCGCGCGGCGAGGAAGTGGTAGCCCTCGCGCACGCGGGTGTGGAAGGCCTCGGACTCGCGGTAGAAGATGTCGTCGTCGCCGTGCTTGCGGCGGCGCCCGACTTCGACGGGCACGTCCAGGAGCACGGTGACGTCTGGCTCGAGGCCGCCGGTCGCCCAGCGGTTCAGGGTGCGGATCGAGCCGGTGTCGACCCCGCGTCCGTAGCCCTGGTAGGCGATGGTCGAGTCCGAGAAGCGATCGCAGACCACGACCGTGCCCTGCTGGAGGGCCGGCCTGATCACGGTGTTGACGAGCTCGGCGCGGGCGGCCAGGAACAGCAACACCTCCGCCTCGATGCTCTTCGCGGCGTGGTCATGCATGAGCAGTCGCCTCAGCGCCTCGCCGAGCTCGGTGCCGCCGGGCTCGCGCAGGACGAGGGCCTCGCGGCCGGCGTGGCGCAGCCGCTGAGCGAGCAGTTCCGCCTGCGTGCTCTTCCCGGCGCCCTCGCCGCCTTCGAAGGTGATCAGCATGTCGGCACTTCAGCGTGTCAGCATTCTTCAGCGTGTCAGCATTTCAGCATTTCAGCGTGTCAGGAGACAGCATAGCCGGAGAGCGGTTTTTGCTCCTTGGCGCCCAGCGGGAACTCGCGCGGGCGTCGGGACCTGACGCAGCCGGGACGGCGACTGAGACAGCCTTCCGCGCGTAGCTGCCGCCGGTACCGGCTGAGCGTGGTTAGCCGTCAGCCCCGTCGAACAGGCCGTTCGGGTTGCCCTGGCCGGGGAGGATGCGGACGCGGCGTTCGGGCTCGCGGCCGAGGCTGCGAGAGGTGAGGTTGTAGCGCTGCGCCAGCTCGTGCTGGAGGCGGCGGATGTAGGCGCGCTGGGGCGAAAGCTCCACGGGCCGGTCCTGAGAGATGACGGTCTGGATTGCCTCTTCGGCCTCGCTGATCGCGTTGTAGACGGGGTCAGCGCCGCCGCCGCTCTGGTGCAGAGAGAGCAGGGCCTGCTCCATCTGCAGCAGGGTGTTGTTCTTGAGTACGTAGATGGGGATGCCGCGCGCTTCCGCCTCCCGGACGGAGTTGGGGCGCCGCCTGTAGTAACTCCGGTCCGTGATCACTACGTCCGAGTCTTCGAGGCGGTCGGCGACGATAGCGCCTGAGCCCGTCTCCTTGATCGCCTGCATCAGGCGCTTGCGCGAGATCCCGAACGGGTAGACTCGCGGCTGCCGCGCCTCCGCGCGCCGTCCCTGGATCGGCACGGGCGCGGGCATCGCACTGTAGACGCGGGCGCGGTCCAGCGTCTCAGGCTCGATGAGGGCGGCGGCTTCCTGCGGGGTTAGGGTGCGCACGTCGCCGTCGTCGGTAATCTCGCGCACCTCTGGCGGGATGCGATAGCCGCGCAGGATGGAGTCGACTGTCTCGGCGACATCGTGGTGGATGGCGACGCGGTCCCAGTTCTGGATCTCGACCACGGCCTGGAAGGTCGGTGGCGCCTTGCGCTCGAGGATCGACTTCTGCGTCCCGCGACGGCGCGCCTCTTCGTCCCCCAGCGTCACGGACTGGATGCCGCCGACGAGGTCGGAGAGAGTGGGGTTGGCGATGAGGTTCTCGAGCGTGTTGCCGTGCGCCGTAGCGACGAGCTGCACTCCGCGCTCGGCGATGGTCCGCGCGGCCTGGGCCTCGAGCTCCGTGCCGATCTCGTCGATGACGATGACCTCCGGCATGTGGTTCTCGACCGCCTCGATCATCACCGCGTGCTGTTCGGAAGGCCGGGCTACCTGCATGCGCCGGGCGGAACCGATGGCCGGATGAGGGATGTCGCCGTCGCCCGCGATCTCGTTCGAGGTGTCGACGATGATGACGCGCTTGTTCATCTCGTCTGCGAGCACGCGGGCTACCTCGCGCAGCATGGTCGTCTTGCCTACGCCGGGGCGCCCGAGGAGGAGGACGCTCTCGCCGCCGCGGATGATGTCCTCGATGGTCTGGATGGTGCCGAAAACCGCGCGGCCGATGCGGCAAGTCAGGCCCACGATCTTGCCGCGGCGGTTGCGGATGCAGGAGATGCGATGCAGGGTGCGCTCGATGCCGGCGCGGTTGTCCTCGCCGAAGTCGCCGATGCGGCCGACGACGTAGTCGATGTCGTTCTCAGAGACCTCGCGCTCGCTGAGGACAACCTCGCGGCCCGGCATGCGCGCCTCGGGCACGCGTCCCAGGTCCATCACCACTTCGAGGAGTTCGTGCTTGTCCTCCCGCCGCATGAGCGGGTCGCTTATGTGCGGGGGCAGAGCCTGGAGGAGAAGGTCTAGGTCGTCTGTGATCGTCCTTGTCAAGACCGGTTGCGCTCCTGCTGAGGCCAATCGAGCCGGCCGTGTACCGGCCGGACGCCTCGGTCACACTACTAAGTTATCACCGCGCCGTTCGGTATGGGCTGTGGCGCCAGCTTTGGCATGCGCGCCAGCCGCGTGGTTCGCGCCATGAGGCAAATAAACTCCTCGCGGACATCGAAGCCCAGGTCTTCAAGCTGAGAGGCGATGGCCGGGGCAGATTCGGGCACGAGCACCATCAGGCGGCCCAGGCCGCTACCCGCGGCCTTCACAGCGGTTGCCAGCAGTCCACGAGTGTCCTCGATGGCGGGAGCGCCCGCGATTATCTCCGCCAACAGGCCGTGGGGCAGGCGGCCCACCCTCACCTCGGCCGCCAGGCCGCCCTCGGACTCCAGCACCAGTTGCGCGCCAGCCTTCAGCCAGTGCTTCTCCTGCGCCGCCTGCCATTCACCGAAGGTCGAGCCCTCGGCGCGGCGCGTGCGCTCCGGCATGGTGGCGTTGTAGAGGCGATAGGCCGGATAGAGGTCTTGCTGCGTGAACGGCCGCAGCGGCACCTCCTCGCCGGCGACGGCGAGGGCGCTGCCTGCGTAGAGGCGCTCCGATTGGTAGGCCGTGAAGCCCGCGTTCATGACCACAGGCAGGAGCGGACTGTTGGCGCTAAGGCGGAGGAATACCTTTTCCGCCGCCGACCTGCCGGCAGCCCGCATCGCGCACTCCAGGAGGCCCGATACCGCGTCGCGGGCGGCCGTGGTGTCGATCAGGCAGTCGATCTCCCAGGCCTGGCGTCCACCCCGCCTGCGGGCGGAGACCAGACCCAGGAGGCGCCGCCGGCTGGCGCTGATCCAGGCGTTGCGCCTCGTGGCGAAGGAGAACCACTGCTCGAAGGCCGTCTCGATCGGGTTTGGCGTGGGGTCGACGGCCCCCAGGAGCTCGCGCGGCCGCGCCTCGTTCGGGTAGACCTTGCCGTTGTAGGAGACCAGGGCCAGGAGGTCGATGGGCAAGACGGCGCGGGCGCTACGAGCCATCGGAAGCCGCCTTTGCCATCGAGACGAAGAGGGCGTGCATGCGCAGGTCGTCCGTCAGCTCGGGGTGGAAGGAAGTGGCCAGCATCTTCCCCTGGCGCACCGCGACGATCTCCCCACTCTCCAGGCGCCCGAGCACCTCTACCCCTTCGCCGACGCTCGCGATGATGGGCGCGCGGATGAAGACCGCGTGCAACGGCCCACCCTCGACACCCGCTATCGGTATATCGGTCTCAAAGCTGTCGACCTGACGGCCGAAGGCGTTGCGCTTGACTTCGATGTCGATGAGGTCGAGCGTCGGGCGGTCGAGGTCCGTCGCGCTGCGCGCCATGACGATGGCCCCGGCGCAGGTGCCCCAGACTGGCCTGTCGCGCGCGAAGGTCCGTATGGGTTCGATGAGGCCGTAGGCCTCCATGAGCCTGGTGATCGTAGTGCTCTCGCCGCCCGGAATGATCAGGGCGTCGAGGCCTTCGAGGTCAGAGGGGAGGCGGACTTCCGGGGCGTCGACACCGAGGCGTTTGAGCATGCTCTCGTGTTCGGCGAAGTCGCCCTGAAGAGCCAAGACGCCAACGGTTGCCATTCGCTATGTTCAATTGTACTTCACCGGGAGGCGCCCCACTTGCCGGCCGCCGGCAGCAGCCAGTATCTGCAGCGCTACGGTCTCCGTGTGCAGACGGCGGCCCAGGCGGCTTCGTCAAGCGGCGGGCGCCGGCGATAGGCTCACGGGCCGATAGACAATCGATAGCACGGCGGCGTCGTCTTTGCCCCCGGTCAGGGCGACCCTTCAGACGAAGTCTCGGGTCCAGGTGACAGGCATGCTCGGGAAGATACGCGAGAGCGTCAGGGGCCGGGTACTCCTCGCGGGGGGAGCCGTAGCGGTCGTCGCCCTGTTGACTGCGGTCCTGATCCTGGCGGTTCGGCCGGATGACGAAGGCGCACCCCCGCAGAGGGCCAGGCTGCCTTCGGGCACGCAGGCCGAGCTTGGGCTCGCGTTGGAACCGCTGCAGCACGATGCGGAGGGCGTACCCGTCGATGCCCACTTCGTGTTCACGAGCCTCATGCCGATGGAGCGCGATTCGGTCGCGAAATCCATTCGCGTGACGCCGGAGGCCCATCTCGAGATCGCGGCGTCCAGCCCGTACGAGTTCCACCTGGTGCCGCGGGAGGCGTTGCAACCGGGCGCCGTCTATCGGTTCACGTTCGCCCCACCCGGCGCGCGCGTGCCTCTGGCGTCGTGGGCGTTTCAGGTCAAGAGCCCGCTGCGGGTAGTGCAGACGTTGCCTTCGCACGAGGCCAACAACGTCCCCATCGACAGTGGCATCGAGATCACCTTCAGCCACGACAACCTCGTCGACCCGCAGTCGTTCGTCGAGATCACGCCCCTCCCGGAGGGCCATTTCGAGCTGCGCAAGCGGACGCTGGTGTTCGTCCCCCGCCAGCTGCAGCCCGAGACCCTGTACACGGTGCGGGTGCGTCCCGGCATCAAGGTGGCAAACAGCGACCTTAGCCTTGCCGACGACCTGACGTTCCAGTTCGAGACCGGCAGCGGAAGCCGGGCTTCCGGCCCGGTGCCGGGGCCGTACTTCGCCTTCATGCACAAGATCGGGGAGTGGGGCACCAGGGACGCGCCCATCATCACAATCCAGACGTCAGACACCAGCATCAGGGAAGTCGCGATGGAGGTGTTCGCCTATCCGTCGCTGGATGCCTTTGTGAAGGATATCGAGGCGCGGGAGCAGGTGCCGTACTGGGCCCAGTACACGCGCAACAAGACGACTGTCGATACGGGAAGGCTCGCCCTGGTCTCGAGTTTCACAGCAGCGGTAGAGGGGAGCCGCCGGCCGGACTTCGGGGTGCCGCTGACACGCCTCTTCGTGCGGATGCCGGACGCGCTGTCGCCCGGCTACTACCTCCTCCAGACGATGCACGCCAACGCGCCAGTGCAGGCCTTCCTCCAGATCACTGATCTGGGCACCTACCTGGCGGTCAGCGAATCCTCCACCCTGGTCTGGGTGAACGATGTCTCCACCGGACAGCCGGTGAGCGGCGCGGCAGTCCGGCTCTCGGGCGGTGAAGTCCTGGGGCGGACGGACGGGCAGGGTGTGAGCCAGTTCGCGACGCCGTCAAGCCTGCTCTCGTCGACGACGGCGATATACAACCAGCGCACGACGGTCGCGCTGAGCTATTTCACGGTAACGGACGCCGCTGGGAGGGCCGCCGTGGTCCCGCTGAGCCCGGTGCTGCCGGTGGCGATGAGCGGGCGGTGCGGCGCCTTCACGGACTACGCCTTTTACTCCGGCAGCTCTGACTACTGGAGCTTCCTGGTTGCGGACCGGCCTCTCTACAAGCCGGACGACGTCGTGCGCTTCTGGGGCGTTGCCATACCGCGCGACAGCCGCGCGGCAGGCGGCGAGCTCGTCGCGGAGCTCACGGGCAGGGCCTACGAGGCTTACGAGGAGGCGCAGACCGGACCGAAGGTAACGCTGCAGAGCACCGACTGGGGCACCTTCACCGGGGAATACTCCCTGTCCGGAGTCGAGCCGGGCTATTACACGCTCTCCGTGCGCGACTCCAAGGGACTCGTGAGTAGCGCCAGCTTCCAGGTCGCCAACTACGTCAAGCCCGCGTACCAGTTGTCTGTCCGGCCAGCGCGCCCGGCCTACTTCAGCGGCGAGCAGGTCGACGTCAGCATCTCGGCGGCCTTCTTCGATGGCACGCCGCTGCCCGGGCTCGACCTCCAGATCAACTCTGGCCGGGGCGGCAGTACCCTGACGACAGGTCCGGATGGGCGCGCCAGCCTTACCTTCACTGCCGCGGCATCGGACAGCGGCGCCTCACTGACCAGCATCTCCGTCTCACCTGCCGGCCCCGAGCAGGGCGAAGTTACCACTGACGCTTACGTCGCGGTCTTCCCCGCCGCGGTGCAACTGGAAGCCGGGGCGAAGTACGAGAGCGGGACCGTGTTTGTCGACGGGCGGGTGATGAACGTTGACCCGAGCCGGTTCGAGAACATCGGCGACGTCTACGGCTACGGCAACTTCCGCCCCGGGAAGCAGCCGGCCCACCTGACCGGCCCCGCTGCCGGACAGGCGGTGCGCATGGTCGTCACACCCCGGTTCTACGAAGCTGTCGAGGTCGGCGAGCGGTATGACTTCGTGAACAAGGTTTCGCGGAAGGTCTACCGCTACCAGGAGCGCGACGGGACGCCTTTCGAGATCACGACGGTGAGCGACGCGGCCGGCAGGTTCAGCCTGTCGTTCCCGGCTCCCGAAGGCTCCCACTTTCAGCTGAGGCTGGAGAGCACGGACAGCGCTGGCCGCACCGCCGCGCTCCACGTGTACGCGGCCGCGTTCGCCTACGGCGGCTCGGACATCGGCGGCATTGCCAGCATCTCCATCGGAAGGGAATCGGAGTCCTTCGGCGGGTTCTTCGGAGTTCCGCCCCAGGCCTACGAAATCGGCCAGGAGGTCGCGGCCGTCTTCAGGCGGGGAAACACCGCACCTCCCTCCGGAGACCAGAACCGCTACCTCTTCTATGAAGGGCAGCGCGGCATCCGCCACTACCAGGTCCAGGACAACCCTGAGTACCGCATCACCTTCGGCGACCGGCACGTCCCGAGCGCGGCGATCCGGGGCGTCTACTTCAACGGCTTCACCTACGTCGAGGCCCAGTACGGCCCGACCATCGTGTTCAACCCGGCGAGCAGGGAGCTGAGCATCCAGGTACGAAGCCTGCAGGAGTCCTACGAACCAGGCACCGAAGCCTCGGTGGAGGTGCAAGTGAGGGACGCGGCGGGCAGGCCGGCTCAGGCCGAAGTCAACCTCGCGGCGGTCGACGAAGCGCTCTTCGCCGTGCGGGACTTCAACCCGTACAGCACGGACATCCTCGGGGCCCTCTATCGTCAGCTCCCGCCGGGCATCGTCCGCACCTACGCCTCGCACCAGTACCCGCCGGAGTACTTTGAGGTCGGCGGGCGAGGCGGGGACGGTGGCGTGCGCGAAGACTTCGCGGACGTTGCCTACTACGGCACCGTGCGCACGGACGCCTCGGGCCGGGCGAGAGTGTCCTTCAAGCTGCCCGACAACGTGACGTCGTGGCGGGTCACGGCTTACGGCTTCACGAAGGACCTGAAGGCCGGCAGCGGCCGTGGCTCGGTCGTCGCAACCCTCCCCTTCATCGTCGACGTGACCCTGAACGACGACTACCTGGTGGAGGACAAGCCCATCGTGCGGCTGCGTAGCTTCGGCTCGAAGCTCGAACCGGGCGCGAGAGTGCAGTACCGGCTGTCCGCTCCCTCGCTGGCGGCGGACGAGATCCTCCTCGAAGGCGGGGCCTTCGAGGAGGCGCAGGCGTCGCTCCCGCGGCTGACCCTGGGACGACACGCGATCACTGTCCGGGCCTCGGCCGGGGCCCTTGAGGACGCGGTGGTACGACAGATCGAGGTAGTGGAGGCGCGGCTCATGGCGCCGCGGGTGACGTTCTACGAGGACGTGTCGTCTGGCGCCCGCCTCCAGGGTTCCCCTACGGGCAGGACAACGGTCACCTTCATAGACGGCGGCCGGGGTCAGTTGTATCAGAGGCTGTTAGGCCTGCGCTTCGTCTACGGCGACCGCGTCGACCAGGCGCTCGCCCGCGTGGTCGCGGACCGCCTGCTCGCGGACTACTTCGGCGAGACGGCGGAGGCGCTGCCTTTCAACCCCGACGTCTACATCCGCGCCCCGAGCGGCTACGCCGGCTACACATCGCCTCGCCCGGGCGTCTTCAGCCCTACGCCGAGGCCGCCGGGAGTGTCGATACTGCCTTACTCGGATGGCGACATTGCCGTCACGGCAAGGGTGGCAGCCCTGGCGCCCGACCTCTTCGGGCGGGAGCGTCTTCGCGGCATGCTCATGGCGGTGGCTTCCGACCACCGCGAGACGCCAGAACGCGTGCTCATCGCCCTTTACGGCCTGGCCGCGCTCGGCGAGCCTGTGCTTCTGGACCTGCAGGCCCTCGAGGGCCACCCGGACCTGACCTGGCGTGGCCGCCTTTACCTGGCGCTCGGCCTGCACGCCCGTGGCGACGACGCAGGCGCACTGCGCATCTTCGAGGCGATGATGGAGGAGGCCGGGGAGGACTTGCACCCGTGGACGCGCCTGCGGGCAGGCGACGACGAGGATGACTCGATCGAGGCGACTGCGCTCGCCGCGCTGCTGGCAATCGGCCTCCGCGACTCGCGGGCCGAGAGCCTGATGCGCTACGTGCAAGAGAACTACACCCGGGACACGCTGCTCTATCTGGAAGAGTTGCAGTACCTGCAGGAGGCGCTGCCTCGCGCGCTGCCAACCGCGGTCTCCTTCCGCTATGAGGCCGGCGGGCGGGCGGAAGAAGTGGTCCTGGAGAGAGGCGCGACGAAATCGCTCTCGCTGACGGCAGAGGAACTGGCGGGCCTCGGGATCACGGTGAGGGAGGGTCGTCTCGCCGCCGTGACGCGCTACTCTGCGCCCGCCGCCGCAGGCGCGACAGCATCCCCGGACATCAGCGTGCGGCGCACGATCCTGGTCGGCGGGAGGCCGGCGGGCATCATCCCGGCGTCCGGCCTGGTGCAAGTAAAGATCGAGGTAAGCTTCGGGCCACAGGCGCCGGACGGCTGCTACCAGGTCACGGACTTCGTCCCATCGGGCTTGAAGGTGGTCACGAAATCGTCCCTGGCCCAGAGCTTCGCGCCGCCTGTGCTCCGCGGCTCAGGGCCTGTGGTAATCCCGTACCTGGCGGAACCTCAAAAGATCAGCTTCTGTGTGGGTAAAGGCGGAGGCAGCTACAGCTACTACGCCCGCCCTTCGCAGAAGGGCGAGTACGTCTGGGAGCCGGCGGCAGTGCACAACCAGAGGGCGCCGGCGGTCATCGCCTTCTCCGACGCGTCGCGGGTCGTCATCGACTGATGGCTGGCGCGGCGCCCGCCCGCGCGCTCGCCGGCGCTGCGGACAGAAGTGCCAGGAAGCGCTCCGGCGAGACCCGGGGCAGCTTCACCGGCGCTGCCGGACACGCCGGGTAGCCGGGTGCGGCGCGAGGCGGCTACTGGAACAGCTCGCCGACGGAACGGCCTGAGTGGATGCGGGCGATGGCCTCGGCAATGAGGGGCGCCACGGAGAGCACGACCAGGTTCGGCAGGCGGGCGCGCTTCTCGGCGCTGATGGGCACGGTGTCGGTCGTCACCACCTCCGCGACCTGAAGGGCGCTAAGCCTGTCGACGGCCGGGCCCGTGAGGAGGCCGTGGACGCAGCTCACGTAGATCAGGCCGGCGCCCTCTGCCCTGAGCTTGTTCACCATGGCGACGATCGTGCCACCCGACTCGATCTCGTCCTCGGCGATGAGGCAGGTGCGCCCGCGCACGTCACCGATGAGGGTGTGGATGACGAGCTCGCCAGTGTTACCCAGCCGCTCTTTGTCGCCGATAGCCAGCGGCGTGCCCAGGACGCGGGCGACGTCGCGCGCGCGCTTGGCCGAGCCCGCGTCTGTCGCAACCACCGTGAGGTCGCTGATATCCGCCCGGCGGAAGTAGCTGGTGACGAGCGCGGTCGCTGTCAGCTCATCGACGGGGACGTTGAAGAAGCCCTGTATCTGGCCGGCGTGAAGGTCCAACGTCAGGACGCGGTCGGCCCCTGCGGTCTCGATGAGGTTGGCGAGCAGCCTGGCGGTGATGGGGACGCGCGGCTGGTCCTTCTTGTCACTGCGGCCGTAGGCGTAGTAGGGGATGACAGCCGTGATCCGTCCCGCGGACGCCCGTCTGAAGGCGTCGATCATGATCAGGAGTTCCATGATGCGCGTGTTCACGGGGGAGACGAAGGGCTGGACGAGAAAGACGTCGCGGCCGCGCACGTTCTCTTCGATCTTCACGAAGACGTTCTCGTTCCCGTACTCGAAGACCTGACAGGCGCCGAGGGGCGTCTCGAGATGGCCACAGATGCTCCGCGCGAGTTCCGGGTGGGCTCTGCCGGTGAAGACTGCCAGATCGCTGTACAAGAAGAGACCTCCGGGGGCTAGAAAGGTCCCTGACGGCGGGGCTATGGGGCGTTTGACTGGTAGCGCTTGCACTATAGCACAGGGTGGCGGAGCAGCCGCGCGCAGGCCACCTGACGCCGCGGCGATGCGAGGCCGATCAGACAGCCGGCAGGCGATGGAGGTCGCGCACCGGCCCGCCGGGCAGGGCGCCCGCGGCTGGCGATACCGGTTTTACAGGGTGTTGACACTCGGCCGGCGAAGCGCCGGATATAATCGAAGTGTAGTGCGAGGCGCGTAGGTCAGGCCTCGCGACAACCAGGGGTGTAGGGAGCATGAGCAACGCAGTCAAGACCGCAGTCCTTCTGGGGGCCCTGACCGGCCTCTTCGCCGGGCTCGGGTACCTGATCTTCGGCGGCCTTAGCGGCCTCCTCTTCTTCCTCATCCTTGCCGGCGTGATGAACTTCATCGCCTACTGGTTCTCGGACAAGCTGGCGTTGAGGATGGCGGGCGCGCGCGAGGTGACGCCGCAAGAGGAACCGCACCTCCACGCGCTCGTGGCGGAGGTCGCGGAGCTTGCCGGCGTACCGAAGCCGAAGGTCTACATCGTCGAGACGGAGACGCCGAACGCCTTTGCGACCGGACGAAACCCGCAGCACGCTGTGGTAGCGGTAACGACCGGCATCCGGCGCATCCTCACGGAACGGGAGCTGCGCGCGGTCATCGGCCACGAGATCGGGCACGTGAAGAACAGGGACATCCTTACGAGCTCGATAGCGGCAACCATCGCGGGTGCCATCAGCTACATCCAGACGGTGCTGTTCTGGGGCGCCATGTTCGGCGGTCGCGACCGCGAAGGCGGCAACCCGTTGATCGCCTTGTTCGCCGCCATGATCGGCGCGCTGGTCGCGGGCATCATTCAGATGGCGATCTCGCGCACGCGGGAGTACGCAGCGGACCAGAGCGGGGCGGAGTACACGAGGGACCCGGAGGCGCTGGCCAGCGCCCTGGCGAAGCTGCACAACGGCGTGCAGATGCGGCCCATGGAGCAGACGCCGGGCACGGAGGCGACGGCGCCGCTGTACATCGTTCACCCGTTCCGGATGGGCGAGGGCCTCTCGAACCTCTTCTCGACGCACCCGCCGGTCGAGGAGCGCATCAAGCGGCTGCGCCGCCTGGCGGGCTACGTCGTCGAGTAACCTCTCACACGGGGCGACAAGATGGGCCAGGCTACATGCCTGGCCCTTAATTTTGACTGGACGCCTCCGCACGGGCGAAGGCCTCACGAATCTCGGTGACCGATGGCGGCGCATCGCGGCAGGCCCGCCCCTTACGCGACCACGAGGGACTCAGGTCGGCGTCATGCTGGCGGCCGCGGAGTTCGGGCCAGGAGCTCATTGCGGGCGGCCACCGTGCGGGGGTGAACCTGCCAGCGCCGCTCGACGGCCTCGATCAGGTGCAGGTCGAGGAAGCGCAGCATTGCGGCGTCCAGATCGCTTTCGGCCAGGGCGCGCACTGCGGCGAGCGCGGGCTTCCGGCTCACCTTCTCTTGCTCGATCTTGTCCGCGATGAAAAGCGCTTTCTCCAAGGCAGACATCCCCGGTCGCGCCGTCGTGTGTGCCGCGACCGCGGCCAGCACCTCGGGGTCGCCGTAACCGTATTCGCCCTCCAGCAGCCGAGCGCCGATCGGGCCGTGCAGGAGGATGGGCGAGGCGCGCTCGACTTCGTCGGCGGGCACGCCGTGGCTCCTGGCGAGGGCAAGGAGGCGATCGTCGCTCTGGGCGCGGGCGATGTCGTGGCCGAGGGCGGCGATGCGCAGGCGCTCGGCGTCGAGGCCGTGGAGGCGCGCGAGCCGCACTGCCTCAGCTTCGACCTCCAGGACGTGTTCGCGCAGGCCCTGCGGAAGGGCCTCGACTGCCTTTCGGAGGCGCTGGACCAGGCTATCGGCGCTCATGCGCGAGGGCGTGGATACCGGGACCGAGCTCCCAACGCTCCCCGTCCCGGGCCCTATCCCTCGGGCCCAAGGCGGCGGCCGCCAAGCAGGTGGAGATGCAGGTGGTAGATGGTCTGGCCACCCTCGTCCCCGACGTTGAAGGTAAGGCGGTAGCCCTTGTCCGCGACGCCAAGCTCTTTCGCCACTTCCGTCGAGGTCGCGAACATGTGCGCAAGAAGTTCGCCGTGCTGGGGCCCGAGGTCGCGCGCTGAGGCGATGTGCTCCTTGGGGATGATCATCACGTGGGTCGGCGCCCGCGGGTGTATGTCCTTGATCACGAAGACCCGGTCGTCTTCGTGCAGCTTCGAGGTGGGAGTTTTGCCGCTGGCCATGCGACAGAAGAGGCAATCATCCGGCATCGGTGGTCTCCTCGGAAGGCGGCCGCGCCCTCCGCGCTGAGGTTACGGCAACGGCCACCACCCTACAAGGTGCGCGCGCAGGCGTCCACGGCTTCACTCTGTCGTCTCTAGGCCGCGGCGCCCGCGGACCTTGCTGGCCCCGGTGCCGGCGGGAGCGCGGCCGTGCACGTCAGTATCAGGAGGGGGACGACCGGCAACAGGTAGCGCGGCTGGCCGAAGAAGGCGACGTGCGCCAACGTCCAGAAGACAACAACCAGGACAAGTGGCAGACCGGCGCCACGAGCGCGTCGGCTGAGCATCACCGTAAGCCCTGCCCCGGCCACCGTCGCCCAGTGGCCGGCTTGGAGGAGCCCTTCCAGCGCTTTTGCCCAGTCGTCTCCCAGGGGCGTCAGGCCGAAGCTCTGGACCCAGATGAGGGCGTCGGTCGAGGGCCGCCAGAGGCAGGA
>DATLYJ010000024.1 GCA_035574915.1 Dehalococcoidia bacterium
CCGCCATGCCCGCGAGCAAGCGGCCGAGGTTGTAAGGATGGGCCGCGTCCGCGTCCTTCTCGACGTCGATGGCGGAAGCGATCTTGAGGGGGTCGATCTGCCGTGGCAGGGGCAACTGGACGATCATGCCGTGCCAGAGGGGGTCCTCGTTGAGGCCGCGGACAAGGGCGAGCAGGTCGTCCTCGGTCGTCCAGTCTGGGAGCCGAAAGGTCTCGGAACGCATCCCGATCTCGTTGCACGCCTGTGCTTTGCTGCGCACATAGGAGACGGAGGCAGGGTCGTCTCCGACGATGACGAAGGCGAGCCCGGGGTCGATGCCGCGGGCCCTGAGCGCGGCGACACGGCGCTTCAGGTCCTCGCGTATCTCCCGTGAGACTGCCGTACCGTCGATGAGCCGCGCGCTCACGGCCCTAGCATAGCGGCATCGCCGGCCCCGGTCGCGGCTCGGAAGCGCGCTCGGCTAGAATCGCCTCGATGTCCTCATTCTGCGCCGGGATCGACGCAATCGAACTGTCGCGAGTCCAGAAGACTCTGGCGCGTCACCCCGAGCGCTTCCTGAGGAGGGTTTACACGGAGCTCGAGATCGCCTACTGCCGGGGACGGCTGCGGGAGCTGGCCGTGCGCTTTGCCGCGAAGGAGGCGACGATGAAGGCGCTGGGGACCGGCGTGCGCGGCGTGGGCTGGCGGGACATCGAAGTGCTGGCCGACCGCCGAGGGAAACCTCTGCTCTACCTGCACGGGCGAGCCGCCGCCCGGGCGAAGGAAATCGGCATGGGGCAGCCCGAGGTCAGCCTCACTCACAGCGACGAGCTAGCGCTGGCTTTCGTCGTCGCCCCGCGGGAGGGCCCACCAATCGATTACGCCGACGCGCGCGCGGCGGTAATCGAGCGGCTCAAACGCCGCGGCGCGCTGCGCGAGGACTTTCGTGAACCGACATGACGGCGGCGGGTACGCTGCCCTGATGGAGGCAAGGCCTTGAAGCTTGTGACAGCCGCCGAGATGCGCATGCTGGAGGAACAGGCCGCTGCCGCCGGCAAGCCTGCATCCGTCCTCATGGAGAACGCCGGCCTTGCGGTCGCGAATGCCGTCCGCGAGCACATCGGGGGCGCGAGGGCGCGCCGCATCGTCGTCCTCATCGGCCCGGGGAACAACGGCGGCGATGGACTTGTCGCCGCGCGTCACCTGTACGAGTTCGGCGAGGACGTCTTCGTATACCTGCTGGCGCCTCGACGCCAGCCCGACCCCAATCTCGATGCCCTCCGTGGCCTTGGCGTCGAGATCGTGGACGCCCGCGAGCCCGGAGCCCAGGCGCGCTTCGACGAGGCGCTGAGCCGGGCCGACCTGATCATCGACGCTGTCCTGGGCAGCGGCAGGTTGCGCCCCCTGGAGGGAGAGATCGCGGCGACGTTCGAGCGCCTGAAGGCGCGCCGGGCGCCACTCTTCTCGATTGACCTTCCTACGGGCGTGGACGCCGACTCCGGCACGGTCGACCCGCACGCCGCCGGCGCGGACGTCACTTTCGCGCTGGGCTTTTCGAAGGTCGGCATTCACACGCTCCCGGGGTCGAGCTATGCCGGCGTGGTGGAGGTCCTCGACATTGGGCTCGAGCCGGGCGCTGGCGACCTCCTGAGCATCGAGCTCCTGACGCGCGAATGGGCCCAGGCGCACCTGCCGCCCCGGCCCGCCAGCTCGAACAAGGGCACGTTCGGCCGGGTGATGGTGGTGGCCGGCTCGCGCCAGTTCATCGGCGCCGCTTCCCTGTGCTGCCTTGGCGCCCTGCGCGCCGGCGCCGGCCTCGTGACGCTGGCGGCGATTGACGACGTCCGGGCGGCGACCGCGTCGCGCCTGCCTGAGGTGACCTACCTGCCCCTTCCCGAAGATGAGGGCTCAATCGCCGAGCAGGCCGGCAGCGTCATCGCGCGCGAAATGGGGCGATACAGCGCCCTGATCATCGGGCCGGGCCTGGGTCAAGAGCCGGGGACGGCTGCCCTGGTCCGCGGCCTGCTGGCCCTGCCCGAGATCGCCAGCATTCCGGTAGTGGTCGACGCCGACGCCCTCAACGCCCTCGCGCGCTGGAAGGGCTGGGAGCGCGAGATAAGGTGCAAGGCGGTGCTAACGCCCCATCCCGGCGAGCTCTCGCGCCTGACCGGCGAGAGTGTGCCGGACCTGCAGGGTGAGCGCCTGGAGGCCGCGCGCCGCTACGCGAAGGCCTGGGACCAGACGCTGGTGCTGAAGGGCGCCCACACGATCATCTCCAACGAGACCGGCTACGCGCTGGTGAGCCCCTTCGCCACTGCTTCCCTCGCGGCGGCCGGGACCGGGGACGTGCTCGCGGGCGTCATCGCCGGCCTGATTGCCCAGGGGCTGCAGGCCTGGGACGCGGCGGCGCTGGGGGTCTATCTCCATGGCGCCGCGGCAGAGTGGTTCCGGGGCGACTACGGCGAGTCCGGCCTCCTGGCGAGCGAGCTATCGACTGGCGTCGCGCGTGTCGCGGCAGAGCTGCGGCGTTCGGCCGCGGAGTCCTGGCGGCCCGGGGGCGCGCGCGCCGAATGAGACAGAAACGAGAGGACAGGCCGGAGGTCAGGGGCGGCCAAATTGCCGCTGTCTTCTGGCCTGTGCTCTCTATCCTGGCTTGCTGTCCTGGCGGAGGGACTGGGATTCGAACCCAGGATCCCGGTTTCCCGGGATAACCGCTTAGCAGGCGGCCGCACTAGACCACTATGCGATCCCTCCGCGGCTCAACCATTGTACCTGCGCCCCGGGGGCGCCCTCAAGGCGTGAAGCTCCTCACAGATTCGATTTCAGGTTCAGGTTGACGCCATTATCGCTTGACAGGCGAATCTGAGCAGTTATCATGCAGGGCGGATAAGCAAGCGAATAAATGGTTATGTGCCTAATCGCATGCAGGATTCGGCCCATGCCCGCCAGAAAGGAGCTCCTGAATGCAGGCCTACTGTCTGAAGTGCCGCACTCAAAGGGAAATGAAGGACGCCAGACCGGTGACCATGAAGAACGGTAAGGCGGCCACCCAGGGCACCTGCCCCGTCTGCGGTACGAAGATGTACCGCATCGGCAAGGGTTAGCGGCTAGCCCCTTCAGGCGAGTTAACCGGCCCGGCCGCCGGGCCGGTCCCTCTTCGTAGCGGCCGTACCATGCGGCCGCCGCCCCTGCGTCGCCCCTGCCCGCGGAAGGCTCCCTGGCTCGACGCGCAGCCGATGTCTGTCGTCCGCCCCGGGTCCTCGGCTGTCAACTTCATCCTCGGCGCCGTTAGCCTTCGCGAGCAGGCTAGCGTCTACGGCAGACCGCGGCCTCCAGGTAGACGATGCCGGGCTGAAGCCTCCGGGGCGTCTGCTGCTGGGGACGGAGTCGTAGGCCGACTACTCCTGGCTCGAGGTCCGGCCGCGTCTCGGTGATAGCCGGCGTCCGCGTCTCCGCGGGTGGCCTGACTGCCGCCGGGCGCGCCATGTGGATGCCGGCGGCTGGAGCAGGATTGCGACGCTGGCCGCGTCCATCCGCGGCCTCGACCCTCCGTACAACGGCCGGACTCGCGCTTCTTGCCAGGGTGCGAAAATGTGTGCGACATGGCCGCGCCTGCCCCCTTCGTAGACGTAGCGGTGAACTCGGGCCTGCCCCATCGCGGCGCCTTCAGTTACGCCGTCCCCGAAGGCATGGCCCTCGCCCCCGGCGATGCCGTCTTCGTGCCCTTCGGCAGGCGGACTCTGCAGGGCATCGTCGTCGAGGCTACGGAAGTGCCCGCAGTCGCCGGACCGAGGCCCGTCGAGGCGAAGCTGGACGACTTGCCGGTCGTTTCGCCGGAGCGCATTGCCCTCGCCCGCTGGGTCAGCGATTACTACCTTTCGCCCCTCTTCCCCGCGGTCGCGCTCATGCTCCCGCCCGGCTTCGAGCGCAAGCCCCTTACGTTCTATGAGTCGCTGTTGGAGCCGGAGGAGCTCGACCGTATCACGCTGCCGCCACGACAACGGGCAGTACTGAGCCTCCTTGCCCGGTCGGGACGCCTGGAAGCGGCGCAGGTCGAGAAGCTGGCGGGGCTCTCCGGCGTCGCGGCCGCCCTCTCCCAGCTGGTGCAGCGCGGCCTCGTCCGGCGTACCTACGGCCTCGCCCGGCCCACGGTCCGCAGGAAGACCGCGCGCTACGTGGAGCTGTGCGTGCAGCCGGCGGAAGCGCTCGCGGCCGCCGAGCGCCTGGAGGCGGCGCGAAAGCGCCGCCTGGCCGCGGCCCTGCGCCTGCTGGCGCAAGACATCGGCCTGCCGGCGCCGCACCTCCGTGCCCGCACCGGCGCCGGTGAGCGCGACCTGGCGCCACTGGTCGAGGCCGGCCTCGTCGCCGTCCGCGAGCGCCAGGTGGAGCGCGACCCCCTCGCCGGGCGTGCCTTCGAACACCGGCCGCCGCCCCTCCTGACGCCAGAGCAGGAACGGGCCTTCGCGCCCATTGCGGCCGCGCTGGACTCGGCGCGTAACGAGACGTTCCTCCTGCACGGCATCACCGGCAGCGGCAAGACGGAGGTATACCTCAAGGCCCTGGAACGCTGTCTCGCCGGCGGCCGGCGCGGCATAGTGCTGGTGCCGGAGATTGCGCTCACGCCCCAGACCATCCGTCGCTTCGCGGAGCGCTTCCCGGGCCAGGTCGCGGTCATGCACAGCGGCCTCTCGGCTGGCGAGGCTTTCGACCAGTGGCACGGCATCCGGGGCGGGCGCTACGGCGTCGTCATCGGCAGCCGCTCGGCGCTGTTCGCGCCCCAGCCGGACCTCGGCCTCGTCGTGATCGACGAAGAGCACGAGTGGACGTACAAGCAGCACGACCAGTCGCCCCGCTACCATGCCCGCGAGACGGCAGAGAAGCTGTGCGAGCTGACAGGCGCCGTCCTCATCCTCGGAAGCGCTACGCCGGATGTCGTCAGCTATCAGCGGGCACTCTGGCGCCAGTACACGCTCCTGGAGCTGCGAGAGCGCGTGCGCCCGGTGCTGGACGCCGCCGGCGAAGTGGTGCGCATCAGCGCCTCCCAGGCCATGCCGCCGGTCGAGGTCGTCGACATGCGCGAGGAGCTGCGCACCGGCAACCGCAGCATCTTCAGCCGGCCGCTCCAGCTCGGCCTCTACCAGGTACTGGAGCGCGGTGAGCAGGCCATCCTGTTCCTGAACCGCCGCGGGACTGCCGGCTTCGTCCAGTGCCGGGACTGCGGTTACGTGCCCCAGTGCCCATCATGCGCCATCGCCCTCAGTCTCCACGCCGGCGCTTCGCGCCCATCGCTCGCCGAGGACGAGGCAGACGGCGTGAGTCGCGGACGCCACCCCGGCGCTCGGGCAGGCGACATCCTCCTCTGCCACCAGTGCAACCGCGCCCGGCGGGCATTCGAGCGCTGCCCCATGTGCGGCGGCGTCCGCCTGCGGCCGATGGGCCTCGGCGTCGAGCGCGTCGAAGAGGAGGTGGCGGCGCTGTTCCCTCAGGCGCGCGTCCTGCGCTGGGACCGTGACGTCACCCGCGGCCGGAACGCGCACGAGAAGATCCTTGCCCGCTTCCTGGAGGGTAAGGCGGACATCCTCATCGGCACGCAGATGGTGGCAAAGGGGCTGGACCTGCCGTCGGTCACCCTCGTCGGCGTGATCAGCGCCGACATCGGGCTGCACATCCCCGACTTTCGCTCCGGGGAGCGTACCTTCCAGTTGCTCACCCAGGTGGCCGGCCGGGCCGGGCGGGCCCTCGCGGCCGATGGCGGGCCGCCGGCCGGCGAGGTTGTCGTCCAGACCTACACGCCTGACAATTACGCCATCGTCGCCGCCGCGCGGCAAGACTACGCCGAGTTCTTCGCCACGGAGAGCGAGATCAGGCACGAAAGCGGCTACCCGCCCTTCACGCGCCTCGCCCGCCTCGTGCATATCGATGGAAACCACGACCGCGGCCTGCGCAACGCCGAGCGCATGGCGCGCGGCCTGCGCCAGGAGGCCTCTCGCCGAGGGCTGCCGGGCGTGGAGGTGCTCGGCCCGGCGCCGCCCTACGTCCCAAAGTGGCACGGCCGCTACCGCTGGCAGGTTACCGTGCGCGCTGCCGACCCGGCCGAACTACTGGCCCCGTTCAAGTTGCCGGCGAACTGGACGCTGGACATCGACCCCGTGAGCCTGGCCTGACTTCCCCTCGCGGCTGCTATTGACGCTCGTGCTACACTCGCGCAGTTGATGGCTCGAAACCGCCGAGACTAGCGCCCCGCCTGCTCATTTCGCAGTCTCCAGTCATCCAATGCCGTTATGGCTGGAGGTGGGCGGTGCCCAAAGTGCTCGTAGTAGACGATGACCCGCGCATCTTGCGCCTCGTCCAGATTGCGCTCGCCGCCCCGGACATCGAGGTCGTGCCGGCGAAGTCGGGCCGGGAGGCGCTGGCCGCGCTGGGCTCAGGCATCCCTGATCTGGCAATTCTCGACCTCCTCCTGCCCGATGACTCGGTTGAAGCGCTGATCAGGGCCCTCCGCGCAAAGCAACACGTGCCGGTGCTGCTGCTCAGCGCCTGGGACCCTCCCGAGGTCGAAGCGAAGACCCGCGAATGGGGCGCCTCCGACTTCTTGACCAAGCCTTTCATCCCCGACGATCTCGTCTCGAAGGCGCGCACGCTCCTCGATGGCGGCCCCCACACGGGTTGACCCGGGTAGAAGCGGGGTCCCTTACGTTCGGGCGTTACGCTCCCATTCGCGCAACGGACGGGGAGCGGCCGGCCCGTTGGCCCCTGCCGGATCGCCTGGGGTGCGGTGCCCATCCCGACCCGATTGATTAAGATTGTCGTGTCGGCTCGCTGACCAGCGCAGAGAGATCGCTCCATGGCCCTGCTACCCATCGTGAAGGTCCCCGACCCGGTCCTTCGTCAGAAGACGAAAAAGGTCCGAAAGATCGACTCCTCTATCCAGAAGCTAATCGATGACATGGTCGAGACCATGTACGACGCCCCAGGTGTCGGCCTGGCGGCGAACCAGGTCGGCGTCTCGCTCCGCCTCTGCGTCATCGACTGCCCGGACTCTTCGCCCGGCCTCGTCGTGCTGATCAACCCTGAGATCATCCGGCGCATCGGTACCCGCGAGTGCGAAGAGGGCTGCCTCTCCCTTCCCGGGTACAAGGGCGTGGTGCCTCGCTCGGAGAAGGTCGTCGTGAAAGCCCTTAACCGCGACGGCCGGCCGGTGCGCTACCACGCCGACGGCCTTTTCGCCGAGGCCATCGAGCACGAGGTCGACCACCTCAACGGCATC
>DATLYJ010000025.1 GCA_035574915.1 Dehalococcoidia bacterium
TCCCGCCAGGAGATCGCCTCGCGCATGCCGCCTTCGCGGATCTTGTCCTGCCACATGAAGTTCTGCTCCGTGAAGCCACCCATGGCGTCCGTGTCCGTCGCGGCGTGGATGCCGGGGTACATCAGCGGCTCGAAGAACGCGTTCACGCTGCGTTTGTTCAGCGCCAGCAGGTCCGCGGAGTTCACGGAGATGCGCTCTGCCCAGCGCGTGACCTCCGCCTCCAGTTCCTCGGCAGGCACGGCGCGGTTGATCATGCCCATCTCTTCCGCCACGCGGCCGCTGACCGTGTCGCCGGTGAAGAGCAACTCCTTTGCCCGCCGCATCCCGATGATCAGCGGCCAGTTCGCGGCCGTGCGCGAGGTGCTGAAGCGCGCGCCCGGGTGCCCGATCTGCGCGTCCTCGGCCGCGATAACCAGGTCCGCCATCATTGCCAGCTCACAACCCCCGGCGAGGCAGTAGCCGTGGACCTGGGCAATGGTCACCTTCGCCATGTTCCAGAAGTAGAGGTACATGTCCGACACCCGCACCATGTTCGTGCGCGTGTTCATGATCATCCGGCGGCCGGGGATCGCTTCGTAGGTATCGCGCTGGCCCCCGACTGGCGGCGGCATGCCCGGTTTGCGCTGGCCGCCGCCCATGAGGTCGTAGCCGGAGCTGAAGGCGCGGCCGTTGCCCCGGATCACGATGACCTTGACGTCGTTATCCGCCTCGAATTCCTTCAAGGCGACCTCGAAGTCCCAGAGCAGGTCGGGGCTGAGCGCGTTAAGCGCCTGCGGGCGGTTCAGGGTAATGCGGCCGATCTGATTGCTGGAGCCGTAACGGTCGACGAGGATGGGGGGCTCGGTCTGGCCTTCGGACATGAGGGCGCCTCCTGTGGTTCTGCGAGTGCGTTTCGTCGCGGGGGCAGCCGGATTATCCGGCGGCCGAAGCCCTCAGGGCAACGACAACCAGCAAGGGCCAGGGATGCGGCGTCCGAATGTTCGGGTGCCCGCATGTCCGGATGTCCGCAGGCTCACCCAGCCCCTTGCTCGTTCCGGTCAGCCGGGTTCGCTAAACTTCCCGATCACACAGGAGGCCCCACCATGACCATGGCGCTGGAAGGCTTGAAGGTTCTCGACCTCTCCCGGCTTGCACCCGGCCCCTTCTGCTCGATGCTCCTCGGTGACCTCGGCGCCGACGTGCTCCTCGTCGAAGCGCCGCCGGAGCAGCTGCCGGGACGTCAGCCCGGCCAGGGCCAGCGCCCGCCCGGCGCCGGACAGGGCCGCGGCCAGGCGTACAACGCCCTCGGCCGGAACAAGCGCAGCATTGTCCTCAACCTGCGGTCGGAAGAAGGCCGCGAGGTCTTCTACAAGCTCGCGAGGGACGCCGACGTCGTCCTCGAGGGCTTCCGGCCCGGCGTCGTGTCTCGCCTCGGCGTCGACTACGACACCGTCAGCAAGATCAACCCGCGCATCATCTACTGCTCCCTCTCCGGGTACGGTCAGACTGGCCCTTACAACCAGCTCGTGGGCCACGACATCAATTACATCTCCATCGGCGGCGCGCTCGGCCTCATCGGCTGGCCCGACACGCCGCCGGCCATCCCCATGAACCTGCTGGCGGACTTCGCCGGCGGAGGCCTGCACGCCGCGTTCGCGATCCTCGCCGCGGTCATCGCCCGCGAGAAGACAGGGCGCGGGCAGTACGTCGACATCGCCATGTCGGACGGCGTCCTCTACCTCCTCGCCAGCGCCATCAGCGGCTACTTCGCCTCCGGCAACGTGCCATCCCGCGGCGCCACCATGCTCAACGGCGCCGCGCCGCACTACAACGTCTACGAGTGCGCGGACGGCAAGTGGCTCAGCCTGGGCAGCCTGGAGCCGCACTTCTGGGCTAACCTCTGCAAGACGGTCGGCCGCGAGGACTTCATCCCCCACCAGAACGACCCCGCGAAGCGCCCCGAGATCGCCGCCTACTTCAAGCAGACCTTCAAGACGAAGACCCGCGATGAGTGGTTCGCGATCATGCAGCAGACCGACATCTGCGTCGGCCCCGTCTATGCCCTGGACGAAGCCCTTGCCGACCCCCAGAACCTCGCGCGAGGGATGGTTGTCGAGGTAGAGCACCCGGATCTAGGCAAGGTAAAGCAGGTGGGGATAGGGCCGAAGCTCAGCGACACCCCGGGGGCGGTGCGCTCGACCGCGCCGGCGCCGGGCCAGCACACTGACAGCGTCCTGGCCAGCCTCGGCTACTCGGCGGCCGAGATTGCCGCCCTGCGCGAGAAGGGCGCAGTCGCCTGACCGCGGTTGCGGACCTCGACCCCAGGCCCGTCGACGGGCTCAGCGCCGTCGAGGCCCGCCGCCTCATCCTCTGCGCCCAGGGCCTCGACCGCGTCGCGGCCGATGGCGACACGCCGGACGCCATGCTGCGCCGCCTCGGCGCCGTGCAGCTCGACACCATTTCCGTCCTGGCCCGCTCTCACGAGCTCGTGGCCTACGCGCGCCTCGGCCCGGTCCCGCGCGCCGCGCTGGAGGCCGCCTACTGGGGCCAGCCGGCGCGGGCGTTCGAGTACACCGCCCACGCCGCCTGCATCATGCCCGTAGCCCTCTGGCCCTTCTTCGCCTTCCGCCGCCGCGCCGCGCGCGAGCGTGAGCGCGGCCGTAGCCGCCTGTCGCCCTCGTTCGTCGAGGAGGTGCGCGCCCGGCTGCGCGACGGCCCCATCACGACCACAGACGTGGGTGGCGCCCGCGAGAGCGCCGGCTGGTGGAACTGGTCGGACGCAAAGGTCGCTCTCGAAGGCCTCTACCGCCGCGGCGAGGTCGTGGTCACCACCCGCCGCGGCTGGAAGCGAGTCTACGACCTCCCCGAGCGGGCTATCCCCGCGGACCTCCTGGCGCACGAGCCGGCAGACCAGGAGTGTTATCTCGAGCTCGTGAAGGTGGCGGCGCGCGCCCTGGGCGTCGGCACCGCGCGCGACATCGCCGGCTACTTCTTCCTCACCCTGCCCTACGCCGGCACCGCGCCCAACGCCCGCCGTCTGGTCGCCGAGGCCATCGAGGCCGCCGGCCTCGTGCCGGTGCGGGTCGAGGGCTGGCGTGAGGCCGCCTTCGCCAGCCCCGCGGCGCTCTCGGCGCCGCCCCCGCACCCCTCCCGCACGACGCTGCTCTCACCCTTCGACCCCCTGGTCTGGGCCACTCCCGCCCCCGGCCAGATGCAAGAACGCGAGTACCCTCGCCGCGTGTTCGACTTCTCCTATTCGTTCGAGGCATACGTCCCGAGGGAGAAGCGGCGTCACGGCTACTTTACGATGCCCCTCCTCGCCGGTGACCGCCTCGTCGGCCGCATCGACCCCTTCCGCCGCGGCAAGACGCTGGTAGCGCAGCGCGTCAGCCTGGAGGGCCCGGAAGCCGTGCCTGCCGCCGCGGCGGCGTTGCGTGAGGCTGCTGCCTGGGTGGGTTGCACGGACATCGAGGTCCAGGAGGCCCTCCCCGAGCCCCTCCTCACCGACCTCGTCAGCCACCTCTAGCCAGCGCCCGCGGATGGGGGTTGGACTTTGGAGTCTGGACTGTGGGTTTTCGGGAATCAAAAGTCCAGACGCCCAAAGCTTGGCTTGCTTTCTGTTCCCGGGTTCTCTCGTTCTCTTGTTCCTTGCTCCTTGCTACCTTTACCCCATGCCCGACCGACTCTGCCCGCGGTGCGGCGCCTACTGGCAGTGCGGCTGC
>DATLYJ010000026.1 GCA_035574915.1 Dehalococcoidia bacterium
GCCGCTGGCGCTCCCCCGGGCGCCGGCCCTGCCGCGCCGGAGATCCCGGCGCGGGCGCGCAGGTCGCGCGCCGCAGCTGGCACCGTCGCCGTCAGGCGCGTCGCCGCCACCGGAGCGATGGCGTTGCAGGTGACCCCGTAGCGGCCGAGGTCGCGCGCGACCACGCGCGTGAGCCCGGCGACGCCGGCCTTCGCCGCGCCGTAGTTCGCCTGCCCCGCGTTGCCGATCAGGCCCGAGGTCGACGAGAAGTTGACGATCCGCCCCCAGCGTTGCTGGCGCATCAGGATCGATGCCGGCTTGATCGTGCAGTACTGGCCCTTGAGGTGCACGGCGATGACGGCGTCCCACTCCTCCTCCGTCATGTTGAAGATCATGCGGTCGCGGAGGATGCCGGCGTTGTTCACGAGGATGTCTATGCGGCCGAAGTTGTCCAGGGCCGTCTTGATGATGTTCTCGCCGCCCTGGACAGAGGCGACGCTATCGAAGTTCGGGACTGCGGTCCCGCCCGCCTTCCTGATCTCCTCGACGACCTCCATGGCCGGCCCCTGGTCGACGCCCGTCCCGTCGGTGTTGCCGCCGAGGTCATTCACGACGACCTTGGCGCCTTCCTTGGCCATCAGTAGCGCGATGCCGCGGCCGATCCCGCGGCCCGCGCCGGTCACAACAGCTACCTTGCCTTCGAGCCATCCCCTAGGCATGGTCCCTCTCCTCCAGAGTCTGCGCTGCTTGCGCTCCGAATTTACCGCCGCCGCGGACGAGATGCTAGCCCATCGCCCGTAGCGTCGAACGAGCCTCGGCGGTCGAGGGGTTAGCTGGCCCGGCCGCCGCCCGCGCCGGTCCTGGGAGTATAGACCTCGCTTCCCGTCCAGCCGCGCAGGCGCCCCTCCGCCTTGGCCCGCTCACGCGCCAGTCGCCGCTCCTCCCCCAGCGCCCGGAGCTCATCGAGCTTATCGGAGTCGATGCGCATGTAGTTGTCGCGCCAGGAGTTGTCCTCGCTCCAGACGAAGGGCGTCTGCACTGTGGTCCGCGGCCGCCGGGCCGACTCCAGCAGCTCGAGCCCGATCCGGACGATCTCGCGCTGCATCGCCGCGTCCCACGGCTTCCCGCACGGGTTCCCGAGCGGGAAGTCCGTGAAGACGAAGCGCGGCACGCCGCACTGCTCGACCACGTCTCGCGCGGCCCCGAGGATGACAGTCGCGATGCCGTTCGCTTCCAGGTGGCGGGCTACCAGACTCACGGTCTGGTGGCACACCGGTCAGAGCGGCACCAGTATCGCAGCGTCGACCTTGTCCTCACGGCAGCGCGAGAGCACCTCCGGCGCATCTACCTCCATCGTCAGACGCTGGCTGTACTCGGTCGGCACACCGTGGCAGCGCGGGGCGAGGATCAACTCGCCCTCGGCCGCCAGCTCCTGGAGGCGGTGGATCGGGAAGTAGGAGTCGAGGTCCTCGGTGTGGGTCGCCTGCTTGTCCCAGAACCTGTTGTCGGTGAACAGGCGCGCCGGCGGGTCCGCGCCGTCCATGGAATAAACCCCGTTCGGCGGCCGTTCAGCGGCTGGGCCATCCCACTCCGGGCTAGCGGTGGTGATCAGCGTAACGACCGCGGACCGCAGGGGCTTGGCCAGCGGTGTGAAGGGGACGTCCGCGAAGCAGGCCCATCGGTACGGTTCCGTGAACCCCTGGGCGGCGTAGAACTCGCGGCTCTTGTCTATGTAGCTGACAAACGTGCGATAAGCCGGGTTGACCGGGCGCGGCGGCTCCATGTTCGCCTCCTTGGCGGCAAGGATATACGACGACGCCAGCCAGGGCAGTGCCATTCGGCCGGTCCCGCCGGAATCCGCGCCGCCGGCCGCCGGCAGCAGAGGCCTCGAGTGGAGGGACTTCGTGGCAGCGGTGGTGGGCGGTACAGGACTTGAACCTGTGACCTCTTCCGTGTGAAGGAAGCGCTCTGCCAGCTGAGCTAACCGCCCCCCGCGCGCGCACTCCATTCTAGCGCACCGGCGCCGCGGCGGCCGCGGCCTAGCGGGCGCCGACGATCAGCACCCAGAAGTGCCCGTAGGCCGCGCTGGCGCTGTAGAAGTAGCCGATGCCGATGTCGGTCGCGCTCGTGTCTAACACGATCGCCGCGTGGGGCGGGCTCACCAGCCAGGCGTTGACCGCGGACTGCGCATCGCCTTGCCCTCCGGTGATCGCCTCGCCGCGGAAGCGGCCGGGGTAGCCCGCCCGCGCGATGCGGCCTTCCGGCTGCGACCCGTCCGGCCCCGTGTGGAAGTCGCAGCCGCAGGCGAGCCAGTTGGCCTCGGCCATCTGGCGCGCGTACGCCGCCGCGGCCGCCATCAGGGCGGGATCGGCATTCAGCGCTGGCCGGCCGCTGCTGGTGCGGTAGGCGTTTATGAGGCGCACTGCCTCCTCGGCGAGGCCGGCGGCGCTGGGAGGCGGCGTCGCGGTCGGCGCCGGAGTGCCGAAGGGAGTTGGCGAAGGCGTGGCACTGGGAGTGGCGGAAGCCTGGGCCGTGCCCGTGGCCCGGGCAGTTGAGGTTGCAAGGGGCGTGAACGGTACCGGGGTGGTAAGCGGCCCGGCGGTCGCCGCAAGCCGGGACGCGGAGGCCGGCGCACCGTCAGCGGACCGCGCGGACGGCAGGGACTGGCCGCCCAGTCTGACGTCCACGGCGGAGGTCGGCTCAGGTTCGGGCGTGAGGGCGAGGTCGGCGGCGGAGATGGGGACGCCGCAGCCGGCCAGCAGCAGGGGTGCCAGCAAGAGCAGTCGCCCCAGCGACCGCGGGCTCAAGTTAGTCGCCTCGACACTTCAGCCCCGCCGAAGTCACCGAACCAATCTATTGGCGCGCTCAATAGAGTGTCAAGCTGACGAGTCTTCGCTTTTGGAGGGCGTGAGGTCCTGTGCGGGGGCGCGGCTCAGAGTCTCAGGGCAAGGATCTCGCGGCTGAGGACGCCCATCTTCACGTGGATCCGGACGTCCATCACGCGTATCTTCATCGTCCGGCTCGAGCTCTCTATCACGACCTCGTCGCCCTTCTCGAACCGGTAGTCGGTGTCGAGACTCAGCAGCAGCTCAGTCTTTCGCGGCGTGAACGGGTCGGACTCGTAGAATTCAGTCTTCATCCTCTACTCATACCTCAAGGCTGTGGCGATAGGGATGCTCGATGCCTGCCGTGAGGGCAGGAGAGTCATGAGCAGGGCCGAACCAAAGGATAGCAGGCCGATGAGCGCCACCTGCGAGTACGGGATTACGAAGTTCACGACTCCCTGGTTGGCAAACTCGTCGTGGATCAAGTAGCGGGAGAGGATCAGGCCGAAAATGATGCCTGTCGCGATCCCGCCAGCGGCGATGAGCGCAGACTCCAGCAGGAAAGTCAGCGCCACCATGCCCTTCGTGTAGCCCAGGGCCCGCAGCATGCCGATCTGCTGGCGCCTCTCGACCACCGAGCGGAATGCGATGACGCCCAGGGCCGCCACGCCTACGAAGAGGCCCAGCCCCATGAACCCCTGGATGATGCGGAAGAAGCCGGTGAAGAAGGACGACTGCCGGTTGATCTCCGCCCGCAGGGACTCCGCCTGCGCGCCCGTCTCCAGCAGCGACGATTCGATGTCACGCGCCACCTGCCGGGGGTCGGCGCCCTGCGCCGTCTGGACATAGAAGCGCCTGACATCCGGGGCGCCGAACGTGCTGGCGAAGGCCTGCTCGGACACGTGGAGGCCGAAGTAGAAGGTGCCGCTCGCCCCCAGCTCGATTACGCCGATGACCTTGAGGCGGGCCGTGCGTCCCGACAGGCGGTCGAGCACCACGATCTCCACTGGCTCCATCGTCCGCGCGCCCGCATCGACCGTCGTGATTACCGGCGGCGCGCCGAAGTCGCCGCTGATTGCGTTCGCGTCGATGATCGCCAAGGTCGGGTCCCGGCGGACGGCTTCCCACACCTCGGCGTCGCTGCCGTAGCCGTTCGCGCGCGTCTGGAGCGGTATCTGAGAGCGGGCCAGGAAGTTCGCGTCCTGGCCAAGCACCCGATAGTCCTCGAACCCGCGCGGCGCCCGCCGGGTCTCCCCGCCGTCAGACGGCGCCGCGCAGTCTTGTCGCGGCCGCACCTCGCAGACCGCCGCGCGCCGCTGCAGGGCCAGGGACGTCGTCCCCACCGCCTCGATGCGGGACGCCGCCGATGAGCCGGACTGACGCAGGGTCGCCGTCAGGTCCGGAATGGGGTTCGATGGGTTCTCATCGACGAAGACCTGCCAGCCGCCAAGGGCGCGGTCGCTGATGAACACGTGCTCGAAGTTGTAGTTCATCGACGACATCACGATCAGCGAGAAGACCACCAGGCAGAACATGGCCATGGTCATACCCGTGCGGGAGCGGTTCACCAACGGGTAGGCGACAGCCATGCGTATGGATGGCATGAGCTTCCCCAGGTGGCTGCCCACCATCGTGATCACCGTGACGATCAGGTCAGCGTTGTACACGGCCAGGAAGACGGACGCGACCGTGATCATGACGCCGCTTAGGAAGAACATCTCGATATCGCCGTCGACCTCGCCGAATACGCTCTCGATCAGGTTGAACTCGAAGTCAAAGAGCCAGATGTAGAGCAAGACCAGGCCGGCCGTCGTATAGGTGAGGCGCTCCGGCGAGCCGAAGGAGCGCAGGAGAAGCGCCAGGCCGATGGGCAACAGCGACAAGCCCATGTACAGCGGGAACTGGCTCATCTCGGAGGCGCCCACGACTATCAGCGGGATGCTACCCACGAGGAAGAGCGGGCCCAACTGGAACGTTATGAAGATGAACGAAAGAAATAGCAGGGTGGCGGCGACGCCCACGACGGCCTGCAGCCAGCCGGCCTCGATGCCGCCGACCGAGGTCATGAGAGCGACAGCAATGACGGCTAGCCCGGGACGGATGACCCAGGCTCGCTTCTCTCCGGGGCGGAAGATCAGGCGCCGCAGTGTCGCCAGGATGCCCCGGGCGCGCCACTGCGGCGGTTCGGCCGGCGGTTCAGGGATGTCGCGCACCGCGCGGACGATATTGATGTTGCTGATCCGCCAGGACGAGAACGTGACCGTGATGAACGTGAGGACAACGCCCAGGGCGTAGGAGATGATCAGGCTGCGCGCCGTCACATGGGGCGAGATGTCGATGAACTCTCCGAACACCGAAGCCATGATCCGGGCGATGACCATCGCGACGACGACGCCAAGGCCGGCGCCCACGGCGGCCGCTGCCAGGTTGTAAGCCATGCCCTCGGAGAGGAAGGTCTGCACCAGGTCGGCCCGCTTGGTGCCGACGGCGCGCGCCATGCCCATCTCCTGCTTTCGCTCGGCGGCGAGCATCACGAAGATCATGAAAATGAGGAGGATGCCGGCGCCGATGGAGAACAGCCCGAGGGCGAGGAAGAACGTCGTGAAGACGCTGGCCCCCTGCTCGGCGAACTCGACCGATATGCGCTTCTGCTCGAGGACGACCACCGGGACCTCTGCGCTTCGGGCCAGAGCGCGCGTATCCGCGGCTACCTCCTCGGCGTATCGCAGGCCCCCGCGCGCGTCCCCCTGGTTGGAGATCGCGATATATGTCACCTTCCCGGGCGCGGAGAACATCTCCTGGGCGATGGCGAGCGGTACCACGCCCCCCTGCAGGCGAGTCGAGATGCCGGCGCTGCCCGCAAGGCGCTTGTCCTCGACCACGGCGCGGACACGGAAGGTGCGCGCCTTGCCCAGCACCGTGATCTGCACGCTATCGCCGGCGCGGACGTCGAGCTCGTCGGCGGCGCTCTTGTTGAGGTAGATCTCGCCCGCGGCCAGGTCGGAGACCTTGAGGTGGGCGCCGGAGCGCGTGTCCTTCAGGTCGGGCAGGTCGCCGAAGCGCACCGGGTCGATGCCGGTCAGCGTGAACACCGGCGACGAGAGGCGCTTCTCGAGGTTGACCGCCGCAGCGACGTCCGCGTACACAGGCACGACCGCGTCCACGCGCTCGTCGCGGGAGAGCGCCTCTATCAACGGCATCACGGCCGCGAGGTCGAAGCTGGGGTCGCGGATGGCCTCTTCGCCCTCTTCGTCTTCGATGGACTCGTCACCGGGCGCGGACTGCAACCGCACCACCTGGTCCACCGAGCCCAGGCGAGAGAAGACCTGCTGGGTGATGCTTTGGTCGACGGTGTCGCCGGTAGTGAAGGCGGCGGAAATTATGAGCGTGCTGAGCATCAAGCCCAGCACTATGAGCGTCGTCTGGGCGCGCCGCCTGGGGATATTGCGGACGCCGATCTTGAACATCACAGGGTTTCGCCAGGCGATCAGGCCGACTGCGGTCAGCGCGACGGCAAGCGCGCAGACCAGGACGTACATGATCAGGTTCATCGAGAGCCCGAATAGCTCGTCCATCGCTCAGCGGGCGACGACGCGCTCTCTCGCGCGCTCCGTCGCCTCCTCGCCGATTATCTCGCCGTCCAGCATGTTCACGATGCGGTAGGTGCGCCGGGCGATGTTGATGTCGTGGGTGACGATAACGAAGGTCTGGTGGTTCTCATGGTTGAGGGCGGTCATGAGGTCCATGATCTCTTCCGCGTTCTTCGAATCGAGGTCGCCCGTCGGTTCGTCGGCCCAGACGATGTCGGGCTCGTTGACCAGCGCCCTAGCGATTGTGACGCGCTGCCTCTGGCCGCCGGAGAGCTGCGAGGGGCGGTGCTGCGCCCAATCAGCCAGGTGCACGAGCTCGAGCGCCGCCATCGCGCGATGACGTGCTTCTTTTGCCGGCACCCCGCTCACCAGGAGGGGCAGCTCGACGTTCTCGACGGCGCTGAGCACCGGCAGCAGGTTGTAGAACTGGAAGATGAAGCCCATCTTGCGGGCACGGAAGTCACTCTTCTCGTTGTCGGAGAGGCGGCTTATGTCGACGCCGCCGATGCGCACCACCCCGGCATCGATGGTGTCGAGGCCACTCAAGCAATTGAGCAGCGTGGTCTTGCCACAGCCCGAGGGGCCCATGATCGCCACCATGTCGCCCCGAGGGACCGTGAGCGACACGCCCCGGAGGGCCTGCACGCGCAGGTTGTCGGTCTCGTAAGTCTTGACTACACCTACTGCTTCGACGGCGTTCACGCCGTCACTTCTGTCGTCGAAAGGCACAAATGTACTCCCTGACGAGACAATCCTTCAAAACGGCATTCCCATGGTATCAGTCACTGGCGTCGAGGAAACCACCAAACCTGTGCAAATGTGATCAGGCTCACTCCGGCCCCGCTCCGGCCTCAGTTGCGTCCGTCTTTACGGCCCCAGGGGCCTGTGACATACTTCGCTCGCCCTGCCGCCCGCCTTCCGCACGACGAATCTCGGAGCCCGTAAGCCCGCGATGCCTGAACTGCCCGCGCCCGACAGCTTGACCACCGGAGTCCTGCCGCGACGGTTTCGCGTGGGC
>DATLYJ010000027.1 GCA_035574915.1 Dehalococcoidia bacterium
AGGACCATGGGCGCCGGAGGCGAGCAAGTAGCGCTCCAGGTGGCGCTGGACCTGGGCTACCGCTACGTAGACGACGAGATCGTCATCGGCGCGGCGCGCGCGGCCGGCGTCTCCCCCGAGGCGATCGAGGGCATCGAGCACGCCGACCTCGGCCCGCTGATGCGGGAGTTGGAGCGACTGGCCGGGCCGGCGAGAGGGTCGGAGCGCCGCGAGTTCGCTGCCGGTTCGGTCGAGCCCTACGGCCGCCTCGTCCAGCGCGTGATCGAGGACGTGGCGAACCAGGGGCGCGCGGTCATCGTGGCGCATGGGGCCGGGCTGCACCTGGTTGGCCGCCTCGACACCCTGCGTGTACTCATAACCGGCTCCGTCGAAGGGCGGGCCGGCCGCCTGGCCGACCGTGGGCAGATGCCGCCGGACGAGGCGAGGAGAGCTGTCCTCGAGGCCGATGGGCAGCGAAACGCGTTCCTGAAGCGCTTCTACGGCATCGAGCGAGAGGCGCCGGAGCGGTACGACATGGTGGTGAACACCGACATCGTCATGTTGCCGTGGGCGGCGCGCGCGATCGCCGAAGTCGTCCGGGCGAGCTAGCGGCCTAAGGGGCTCATTTCCGCTTCGGGCGGAATCCGTGTTTAATCTCAGTGAGTCTGTTGCCTACTCCCGCTCCCGCCACACGGCGGGACCGCTAACGGAGACAGCTATGCCCGTCAAACCTTCCAATCTCACCTTTACCTCGAAGGTCTTCCCGGTGGAAACCGTGCGCATCGGCGACCGCGAGGAGCAGATCGTGCGCGGGGGGCGGCACCTCTTCCCGCTGCTGCCGAAGGCCTTCGAGGGCGTCCGGCAGATCGGCGTGATCGGCTGGGGGTCCCAGGGGCCGGCGCAGTCGCAGAACCTGCGCGACTCCCTGGAAGGCACAGGCATCAGGGTGAAGGTCGGGCTGCGTGACGGGTCGGAGTCCTTGGTCCATGCCCGCGAGGCCGGATTTACCGAGGACACCGGCACCCTGGGCGAGATGTTCGACGTGATCCGGGAGTCAGACATGGTGCTGCTCCTGATCTCGGACGCCGCGCAGGCGGAGCAGTACAAGCAGATTTTCGCGGCATTGAAGCCGGGGGCAACGCTGGGACTGTCGCACGGCTTCCTGCTGGGCCACATGAAGAATGTCGGCGACACCTGGCCTTCGACGGTGAACGTGATCGGCGTGTGCCCGAAGGGGATGGGGCCTTCGGTGCGGCGCCTGTACCTGCAGGGCAAGGACGTGAACGGCGCCGGCATCAACGCCAGCTTCGCCGTCGAGCAGGACATCGACGGCCGCGCGACGGACCTGGCGCTGGGCTGGTCGGTCGCGCTGGGGTCGCCCTACACGTTCATGACCACGTTGGAGTCCGAGTACAAGTCCGACATCTTCGGCGAGCGCGGCATCCTTCTCGGGGCCGTGCACGGCATCATCGAGAGCCTCTACCAGCGCTACACCAGCCAGGGGATGAGCAAGGAGGACGCGTTCCTGCACTCGGCCGAGGCGATCACGGGCCCGATCTCGCGCATCATTTCGAAGCAGGGGATCATGGGGGTCTACGAGGCAATCGGCGCCGACGGCCGGCCGGCCTTCGAGCAGGCCTACGCCGCGACCTACCCGACAGCCAAGGAGCTGCTCGAGGAGATCTACGACGAGGTCTCCAGCGGCAACGAGATCCGGAGCGTGATCCTGGCCGGGGAGCGCCTGAAGCGGCATCCGATGGGCAAGATCGACCGGACGGAGACGTGGCGAGTCGGGGAGCGAGTGCGGGCGAAGCGCGACGAGGCAAACCTGCCGCTCGACCCCTTCACGGCGGGCGTCTACATCGCCACGATGATGGCGCAGGTCGACACTCTGCTGGAGAACGGGCACCCGTACTCGGAGATCGCGAACGAGTCCGTGATTGAGTGCGTCGACTCGCTGAACCCGTACATGCACGCCCGCGGCGTGGCCTACATGGTCGATAACTGCTCGACGACGGCGCGACTGGGCTCGCGCAAGTGGGCGCCACGCTTCGACTACCTGATCACCGAGCAGGCCTACGTGCGCATCGAAGACAAGGAGCCGCTGGACCGCTCGCTACTGGAGTCGTTCAAGCAGCACCCAATCCATGAGGTGCTCGCGGTGGCGGCAGCGATGCGGCCGTCGGTGGACATCTTCGTAGAGTAAGCGCCGGCGAGCCTCCTTGCCCTGCCGCGCGGGTGACCTGCGCGCGTGGCAGGCGCGGCCGTCGCAGGGCGCTTGTCTGAACCGCGGACGGCCCGCCCTCCTCAGGGGGCCGGCCGGAAAGCGAGCACGACCGCTACGGCAGGTCCAGCACTTTCGCGCACGAGCAGCCCCGCCAGAGTCCAGCCGCCGGTAGCACCTCGTAGACTGAGGCGGGCGCGTGCTACGCCCTGCGGGACAGGGCTACGTCTCGACCAGCGCCAGGCCTTCGCGGCAGAGAGGGCAGGAGGCCGGGTCGTAGCTCTCGATCGACATGGTGTGACAGGCGAAGAAGGGCACGCCGAAGTCGACGGCGCCGCCGCTGCGGTCGATCAGGAAGGCCACGCCGGCAACCTCGGCGCCGGTCGCCCGCACCAGCTCGAGCGCCTGGCGGACGCTGCCCCCCGTGGTCAACACATCGTCCACCACCAGAGCTCGCTCGCCCGGGCGCAGCTGAAAGCCGCGCTCAATCACGTGCCGCCCGCTTGCGTCCTTTTCGGTGAAGATGTCCCTTACTCCGAGCTGACGCGCGGTCTCGAAGGCGAGAATGACACCGCCCATAGCCGGGCCAACGACAACCTCTATTCCAGCTTCGCGGTAGCGGGCGGCGATCATGCCGCACAGGGCCGTGGTAGCGGCCGGGTCTTCCATGATGCGGAACTTCTCGATGTAGCGGGCGGAGTGGCGCCCGGACGCCAGCTTAAAGTGGCCCTGCAAGAGGGCACTGGTCTTACGCAGATACTCCTCGACGTCGACCACGGTGAGTCCTTTCTCCCCTGTCCCGTGCGGCGAATCCTAGCCGCCCACGCGCCCTGTGCCCAGGCCGGGAAGGGGGCGCGCCAGCGTATGCCGCCGGGCCAAGAGAAAGATTACGTGCTTTTTGCGCCCGGGCAGAGAGAGTGTCGCGGCGGCGCCTCAGGTCTCGACGGCGCGCTATGGCGGGACGCACGGCCCGGGCTTAAGGCAAGGGGAGGCGTACGACGCCGAGGTCTATCCTGCGGTTGCCCACGCCGCCGAAGTTCTCCAGCGGCCAGTAGCTCAGCATGGCCTGCCCGATGATGTTCTCCTCGGGCAGGAAGTCCCAGACGTGGGAATCGAAGCTGTTGCTGCGGTTGTCGCCGAGCACGAAGTAGGCGCCGTTCGGCACCACCTTCTCGTCCATGTTGTAGCGGCCGGGGTTGGTGTATGGCTCGTGGAGCGCAACACCATTCACGTAAACCTGCCCCTCGGCGATCCGGACTCGGTCACCCGGCACGCCGATGATGCGCTTGATGAAGTCGCGGTTCGGGTCGCGCGGGAAGCGGAAGACGATGATGTCGCCGCGCCTGGGGGCGCGGAAGAGGAAGCGCTGCGGCTTATCGCCAGGGTCGATGAAGGGCAAGTACTTCGAAAGCTTCTCGAGGTTGATTTTGAAGTAGATAGCCTTATTTACGAGCAGGTACTGACCATCGTGAAGGCCGGGCTCCATGCTCGATCCTTCGACCCGGAAGTTCTGGGCTACGGCGCGCACGGCGAAGAAGATGAGGGCCGCCAGAGCGAGCGTCTGAAGTAGCTCCCAACCCACGCGTCGCACGCGGCGCAGCGCCTGCCCGGAAGGGGGCGCCTCGCGCTCGAAGGGCGCAACGAAGGGGTCGACGGGACCGGCTGGCGCGGCGACGGGTATCACCGCGGGCTCCGGGCCGCGCTCTGCGTGTTCCTCGTCGGGTTCAGGGGATGATGACGGCCGAAAGAAAGACATAAAGGGCTGCCTCGATTGTAGCATCGGCCCCCGTGGAGAGGCGTTAAGGGAGCCTATATCTCCGCCCCGGCGATGAAGCGAGGGTAAGAGCCGAGCATACGGAAGTAGAAAGCCTGCGCCCGCACGGCCTCGAGCGCCTCGGCAACCTCGGGGTCTGTCCTGTGCCCCTGCATATCGAGGAGGAAGATGTAGATACCCAGCTCCTCGCGCGAGGGCCGGCTTTCGATTCGGGTGAGGTTGATCTTGCGGTCCGCGAACTCCTTGAGCACGCCCAGCAGGGTGCCAGGCCGGTCGTGGGCCACCGTGAAGGCTATCGACGTCTTGTCGTCACCGGTGCGGGCTGCGTCCTGGCGGGCCGCGACGACGAAGCGGGTCTTGTTGTGTTTCGCGTCCTGGATCCCGGCGGCAAGAACGACAGCGCCGTTCAGCTCCGCGGCGCGCCTGGTGCCGATGGCGGCGGCGCGCGGCGTCCGCGCCGCCACCTCGACCGCGGCCGCGGTCGAGAGCGCCGCCTCGAGGCGAGCGCGGGGGAGGTTCGCCTCCAGGAAGCCGCGGCACTGAGCCAGGGCCGACGGATGGGACATCACGACTTCTACCTGCTGCAGGCTGGTCCCCGGGGCGGCCACGAGACATTGCTCCACGGGAAGGACAAGCTCCGCGCGCAGATACACGCCTTCCGCCTGAAGCAGGGCGTCCAGAGTGTCGTTCACGGCCCCGTCAAGGCTGTTCTCGATCGGCGCCAGGCCCGCGTCCACTTCGCCGCGAGCCACGGCCAGGATCACGGCGCCATTGGAGGGATACGGGACCAGCAAGGCATCCGGCGCGTAACGCAGGGCAGCCTGCTCCCCGAAGGTGCCCGGCGGACCAAGGTATCCTAGCCTTTCGCCCATGTCAGGGCGGTGAGGTGAGAGCGGCGCGCAGCGCTTCTTCGCTGTCGATGTTCGTCAGGGCGATGAGGATGTCCTCCGCCTGCACGACAGTCTCGGCGCTGGGCAGGTGAGGCGTGCCGCCCTGGTCGATTACGAGGACGATCAGCGAGCCGTGAGGCAGCAGCAGCGAGCGGAGATTGCGGCCGACGACGGCCGCATCCGACGGTATGCGGACCTCCACGATCTCGAGGCCGTGGCTGCGCAGCATGAGGAGGGGAATGAGGCCCCGCCAGGGCAGCTCCTGCTCGATGTGCGCCATGATCAGCGAAGTTGCCGAGACCGTCGCGTCGATACCGAGCTGCTTGAAGAGGCCCTCGTTCTGGGGGTTGTTGATGCGCGCGACCGCCCGGGGCACGTTGAACTTCGCCTTGGCGATCTGACAGAAGGTCAGGTTGTCCTCGTCGTCGCCGGTCGCCGCCACCACCATGTCGGCGCGCTCCATGCCGGCGCGCTCCATGGTTGCGGCGTCGCAGGCGTCCCCCTGCATGACCACTTCTTCTCCCAGCTCCTCGCCGACGTAGTCGGCGCGCGACGGGTCGATCTCGATGACCAGCACCTCGTGATCGGGCACGAGCGCCCGGGCGAGGTGAAACCCGACCTTCCCTGCACCGGCGACGACGACGAACATGGCTAATCCACTGGGGCTTTCATGACGGCCTCCATGAGCAGGGAGGCCTCTATCCTCGTCGGGTTGATCGTGCTGAGGCCCAGTTCCCGGTAGACCTCCTCACGGATCGGGTCGAAGATCACGCTGCCGACGCGCTTGATGTGGAAGACGTGCTTCGCGACCTGGGCAGCGAGGGCATTGCGGTTATCGCCGCGAGTCGCCGAGATGAAGGCGTCGGCGCGCTCCGCGCCCGCGCGCCGGAGGGTGTCCTGGTCGGTGCCGTCACCGAGAAACTTCCGGCCCTTGAACCCAGGGGGAAGGTGGTCGAAGGCGTATTTATCGAGGTCCAGGATCGTCACCTCATGCCCCTGGTCCTCTAGCATCACGGCAAGTTGGGCGCCCAGGCGGCCGCAGCCCATGATGATGACGAACATCTACTGCTCCAGGGGCATGCGCAGCAGTATCACCTGACAGGCGGCGTTCTTCAGTATGTGCGCGGGCACCCTGCCCAGTTCGAACTCACCGAACGGCCGGCTGAAGGGTACTCCGACGACGATAGCGTCGACACCTCTCTCGGAGGCCTCATCGACTATGGCGTGGCCGGCTTCGCGCGCCTGCAGGAGGTCTCCCTCGACCTCGAGGTCGTTCCGCTTCGCGATCTTCTCAGCCTCGTCCAGGATTTCCTCGCCGCGCAGCGCCTCGGTGACGAGCTCGGCGTCGAGAGGGAGCGATCGCTTCACTTCGATGACGTGGACTACGTGGACCTTGCCTTTGTTCCGCTTCGCCAGCCCGCAAGCGAACTCGACGGCCTTCATGCTTTCGGGGGACCCGTCGACGGGCACGAGGAGGCTCTTAAGCTCGGCGCCCGCCTCTCTGCTCTTTACGGCGCGTTCTTGTCGACTCCACATCGGCTCACCCGTCCGGGATGGCTCCTGTCGCGGAGCCATCGCATTATTATCGACACCCTTCCTAGCGGCAAGCTCACTCCTGTAGACCCGCCACGCACGATCGCTCGAACCTGGCCCGCTGGCCAGGGCCCTCCCAGACCTCGACGGCAATGCGGTCGAGGTCGGCGGCTCCATCGGCGGTCAAGCGCTCCCAGAGCCGACCACAGAGGTGCTCCGCCAGCCGCTCCGCCGTCGAGTTGTCGATGGGAAGCGCGGCGACGTCCTCTGCCGGGAACGAGTACAGGGCACCCCCGGGCGCCCGCACGGCCCAGCCCTCCGCCGTCCTCTCGATGTCCAGGAGCTCGCTCTCGAGCTGGAGTATGAAGCGGTGGTCGAGGGGCGCGCACACCTCGCGCAGCAGCCTTCTGAGGCCGGAGAAGTCGGTCACCCAGGAGTCCGCGCTCAAGCCGCCCTCGACTTCGGCGGCGGCTTCGTAGCTGTGGCCATGAAGGGGCTCACATTCGCCGCCAAAGGTGGCGAAGTGCGCGGCAGCGAACCTGATGCCCTCGACCCGCACCGAGAAGGACATGGGACGCTCCCGGTGTTCTAAGTCCGCAGATTCAGATTGAGGCTCTGCAGCGCCGAAAGCAACCCCTCCCTGGTTATCGGAGCGCGGCACAACTCCCGGCCTCCGCTCAGTATTACGGGTATGGCGTCGGTATAGATCGGCAGCAAGTCCGGCTCTCCGTCGATGTCCAGGAGGTCGTACTCGAGCGCCAGTTCCCGCAGGAGTCCTTCGGCGCGGTCACAGAGACCGCAGTCCTTGCGCATGAGTAGGGTCAGCCGCGGGCCGCTCCAGCCAGTCACCGGGCGTCCTCAGCCCGCCCGCAGACGGCGGCGGCGTTCGGCGCGCGACAGATTCTGGCGCCGGGAAGGCGGGACGTAGGCGCCACGTTCCGGTTCCTTGCGGATGAGGAAGAACGCCAGCAGCAGGGCCGCAATCGGCACCACCACTAACGACACGAGTTGCGGCACCGACAACCCCAGCGCCGGCTCCTCCGAATCGATACGCAGGAAGCTAACGGCAAAGCGCATCACACCGTAGAGGAGGAAGGAGAGCGCGAAGATGACGCCGCTCTTCGGCTGCCGCTTCCACAGGAGCCAGAGGACGCCCAGAATCGCCAGGTCTCCGAGCATCTCGTAGGCAACGGCGGGGTGCATTGCCTCGCGGGCGAAGGCTGTGCTGTTCGGGTGGCTGTAGGTGACAGCCCAGGGCAGGTCGCTTGTCTTGGCGAAGTGCTCACCGTTGATGATGTCGCCAATGCGGCCGATAGCGAGGCCGAGCAGCATCCCGAAGGCGGCGGCATCGGCCCCCGCGGCGCTCGGCAGGCGCTTCCAAAGCCCATAGGCCCAGCCACCGATGGCCCCGCCGATGATCGCACCGTAGATCGAGATGCCGCCCTCGTTGATGCGGAAGATGTCGCCGAAGCTGTCGATGCTCGGATTGTCGCCGTAGTTCTCGATCACGTAGAGCGCCCGCGCCCCGACGATGCCGCAGGCGACGACGATCATGCCGAGCGTGTAAGCCGTGTCGGGGTCGATCCCCACGCGTTCGCTGGCGGCGATGTTCACCGAGAGCCATACGCCGGCGATGATGCCGACAGCCGTGAAGAACCCGTGCCAGGTGATGAGGAGCCCGAAGAACTCGCCGATGTTCGGGTCCATCCCGATGTTGATGCTGAGGACGTCTGCCATCCTGGCTCCTGCTGGGCCGAGAGCGCTATGAGTCGTGTCCAGCCGCTGCCCGAGCCGCAGCCTGCTTCAGCTCGCGTTCGATCGCGGAAAAACGACCGCCAAGGCCGCGAAACACACCCTGACCCTGAATTATCTTACCCCACAGCCTGCGCCGGGGGATGTAGAAGGTAAGCGCAAGGCCCAGGAGAAGGAGCGCGGTGCCCGCCCAGATGAACGCCGTCCCAGGGTCTCGCCTGACAGTGATGCCGGCGAACTCCCGTGGCCCCTCGAACAAGTACCAGAAGTCTCCCAGCCTTACCGGCTGCCCCTCGGCAAGCACTAGGGCCCGTCCCTGCACGGGGCCCACGGTCAGCGTCTTGCCCGCCGGTCCATCCGATAGTTCCACCACGGCGCCGGCGGTAGCCCCCGGCAGGTCGTCGACGAGCGTCGAGGGGACCGCGCGCACTCCAACGAACGTGAGAGTCAGGTCGCCCAACGACAGGCGCTCGCCTTCCTCCAGGACGGCTCGCGCCCCGGACCCACCGCGCGTCTCCAGCACCGCGAGCTGCCAGCCCCCGGTCTTCTCGACGCCCCTGGCCCCGATCCAGAGAGACGTCGTCGTGCCCGGTACCGTCACCACAGTGCCGGCAACATCTTGCAGGAAGTCTGTGGGGACGATCGTGTCGTCGAGCAGGACATTTCCGGCCGCATCGCGCACGATGATGTGCGGCGTGGCTGCCAGCGTCGTGAGGGCCAGCACTTCGTCGTACACCGCCCGGCCGGTAGCGGCATCCCGCACCTTCAGCGCGGCGCCGTCGGGAAAGTAGGCGGTCTGATGAAAGCTGAACCCGCCGTATCGCAGCGGCCTGTTGACCGTGCTCACGCCGCGGGCGACCTCGGTCCCCCGCTGGTAGATGACCATCTGAGTGCGGAAGTCCAGGGGGAAGCCGGTCTCGTCGAACCGGCCGACGGCGTCTTCCACGTAGACCTGCATGTGGTCATCGTCCTCGAGGGAGAACACGGGCGCGCTCGTCGATTCGGCGACCAGGACCTGTTCTTCCTTCGAGGTGATGACGGTCACGAGCCCACCGGCTACGAACAGGATCAGCGCCAGGTGACTGACGAAGGTGGCAAGCTGCGACCAGGGAAACCGGTCCGCGAAGACATGGACGGCAGGGCCTACGGTCTCGACGCGTACCTTGAACCGCCGGCGCCGCAGCTCGGCGGCCAGGGCCTCGACATCCGGCGTACTGAGGCTGACGACGGGCTGTCCGCGCTCAAAGAAGTCGTCCGGCACGCGCGTCTGCGGCCGTGTCACGTTGCGCCATACCGGCGCGAAGCGGCTCATGGTGCAGACGCAGAGACTCACGACCAGGAGAGAGAGGAGCGAGACGAACCACGTCGAGCGGAAGAGCGTGAACAGTCCCAGGTGGTACATCAGTCCGGTGAGGAAGCCGAACTTGCCTTCCTGGAACTCGACCCAGGCCGCTTCCGCGGCCGGGTCGCCCCGCATCTGCGATGGGATCTGCGGCAAGAGGACGCCAACCAGAGCCGCCAGCGCCAGCAAGCCGATGAGCAGCAGCGCGAAGCGGACGGAGGTCAGCAAGCGGAACAGCCAGCGCGCGGGGTCGAAGCCCGTCAGGGCCCGCTGGCCGACGGCGGTCTGAGTAGCCACTTCAGTCCTGCCCCAGGATCAGCGCCAGGCCCTCGGCCAGGTCTCGCTCGCGCAGCGCCCCTAACACGACCTTCTGGACGATGCCGTAGCGGTCGATGAAGTAGGTGGCTGGCAGTCCCTGCGTCGGGCCGCCGATGCGCCACGCTGCCGCCACTTCGCCGCGCCGGTCCATGACCACAGGGTACTGGACGCCGAACTCGCGCACGAAGCGCCGAGCCTGGGCGTCGGCTTCTTGGAGGTTTACCCCCACGATCACCAGCCCGCTGGCGGCGTTTGCCTCGTGGGCGCGGACGAAGTCCGGCGTCTCCTGGCGGCAGGGGGCGCACCAGCTAGCCCAGAAGTTGACCAGCACCGGCCGGCCGCGCAGGTCGCTGAGGCGGAGGGCGCCACCGTCCAGCGTCTCGAGATAGAAGTCCGGCGGCGCCTTCCCCTTCTCGGCCGCCAGGGCCACACCCGGCGCCACCGATCCGGCCGGCGGCTCCACGATGCCGTACACTCCCGCTTCGTCTGAGGAGCCGCGGGACTCGTACCACAGGAGACCAGCGACGATCGCGACGACCATGCCAACGGGGAGCACCAGGCTGCGGAGCCAGCCGGACCACTCGCGCCGGCTCTGCGGACGGTCCTCGAGCTCATGGGGCGTGGTCATCGTTAGGGAGAGAAGAGGCGGGTGTAGAGTCTCCTGACCTCGGCAGGGGACTGGCCCTTGCCCAGGTAGCTGTCGCCAACGCGGACCTCGAAGTGCAGGTGCATCTCGCCGGAGGGGTTGCTCACAGACTCAGGCGTCCCCGAGTTCCCAACATATGCTACTACCTGTCCCTGTGCGACCGTCGCGCCCACTGTTATGCCCGGGGCGATGCCCGAGAGATGGGCATATCGCGTGACGATGCCCCCCTCGTGCTGGATCCAAACCTGGCGCCCCCGGAACTTGTCGAGCGCTTCTTCCGTATTGGGGTTCGCGAGATAGGCCGCGACCTCAGCCTCGGTGATGTCGCGATAATCGAGGTCGGCCCGGATGACACGCCCAGCTTTGGCGGCGAGCACCGGCGTGCCACGGCCGATTGCCGTGCAGTTATCGACCTGGTAGAAGTCGATGCCCTCGTGAATGCCGTTGCGATAGGTCCGAGGGGCGTTCGGCATGAGCTGGTCCCCCTTCGGCAGGCAGCCGCCCGCGATAGGGAACGTGAAACCGGTAAGTGGGTCAGCCGGGACGGCCGTCGCGGCCACGCTCGTTGCCGGCTGCGAGCCGGGCCCGTTGCCGGCAGGCCGGGTCGCCACCGCGGTGGGCGAGAGGATGGGCGTGATCAGGACGCCGTCCCCGTTGGATGCCGCGTCCGAGCCGCTGCATGCTGCCGCCGCCAGCGCGAGCAAAATCAGGCCGGACACGAACAGTGCCGTCTT
>DATLYJ010000028.1 GCA_035574915.1 Dehalococcoidia bacterium
AAGTATAATCGAAATGCATCCTCGCGCTGAGCGTGATGCCTGGGAGTAATCTCGATGGAGCTGTATCAACTCGAGACCTTTCTGGCCGTAGCACGCGAGCAGAGCTTCACGCGCGCCGGCGAGATCCTCGGCCTTACGCAGCCTGCCGTCACACGCCAGATTGCCGCCCTCGAGCGCGACCTCGGCGTCGAACTCATCGAGCGGCGCGGACGGAGCTTCGGGCTGACGGCCGCAGGCCGGGTCGTCGAAGAGCAGGCGGCCCAGGTGCTTGCGGCGGCGCACCAGTTGCGCTCGCGGGTACAGTCGATGTCGAGCCCGAAGCACGGCGAGGTCTCGGTCGCCTGCGTGACGACGGTGGGGCTGCACACGCTGCCGTCGCTTGTCGCCGAGTTCGCGTCGCGTTACCCGGACGTGCGGGTCCGAGTCTGGTCCGGGCGCATGGATGGCGTCATCGACCGCCTCCTCGATGGCCGCGCCGACGTCGGGTTGGTGAGCGCGCCGGTGTCACACCCCCACGTCCTCACGCTACCCCTCTTCGACGACCCCGTGATCGCGGTCGCGACGCCCGAGTTCGCCGAGAAGCTGCCGCGGCCGCTGCCGGTCGAGACGTTGGGCGAGCTCGACCTCATCCTCTTCGAATCGCCTTCGCGCTTCCGTTCGCTGGTGGACGCGGCCTTGCAGAACGCGGGCGTACTGCCCCGGATTGCCATGGAGCTGGACTCGCACGAGGCGGTGCGCCAGGCGGTGCTGCTCGGACGCGGGCTGGCCCTCGTACCCCAGCAGGCGGTGCCGGACGACCTTGCGTCCGGGCGCCTGGTACGCATCGAGGTGCGGGGCCTCGACCCCATAGTCCGGCGGACGTGCCTGATCCTGAGGCGCGGCGACAATCTGGAGCTGCCGCCGATCCGCAACTTCGTCTGGCTGACGCTCGCGCGCTATGCCTCCGGCGTCTGGCGGCGCGAGGTCATCCCGGCGTAGGCAAGGCGGCCCGCCGAGGGCGCATCAGCAAGGCCCGCGCGACATCGGCAGACGCTCCAGTGGGCGCTAGTGCCGACCTGGCGCGGGGCCTCGCTCCAGCGGACGGGCCGGCACTTCTTTCTGCTCCGGCGCGGCCCGGGCGGGCCTCAGGCTGCGGTCCAGACGCCAGTGCGCCAGTCGAGCCCCTCGGTGCCGGCGCGGCGATTGAATTCGTCGCCGAGCTTCTCGCTGCTGGCGTGAAAGGCGTCGTGGGAGTCCCACTCCTGCACCAGCAGCAGCGTCGCGGCATCGCTTTCCATCCGGTAGACCCTGTTGGCGCGCAGGCCCGGCGCCGGCTGGCTCTCCATCCACTGCAGCGCCGACTGGAACTTCACCCAGTCGACCGGCCCGACCTCCATCGTCACGAGAACTGGCATGACAGGCCTCCCTTCAGCCGAACTCGCGCAGTCTAGCCTGCCCTCGCTCCGCCGTCGACCACGATAGTCTGGCCCGTGACGAGATCCGCGCCGGCGATCAGTGACAGGATGACCTGCGCGATGTCCTCCGGCGTCGTCACGGCTTTGAGCACGGCGTTCTGGGCCGCACGCTCCTTGGCGACGTCGTAGTTCGCGCCGATGCCCGCCCTCAGCCAGCGTCCATCGATGAACCCGGGCGCGACGCAGTTCACGCGGATCTCCGGCCCGAGCACGCGCGCCGTGGTCAGCGTCAGGTTCACGATGCCCGCCTTCGAGGCGGCATAGGCGATGCTGCTGCCGCCGCCGCGTACCCCCGCCACGGACGACACGTTCACGATCGCGCCCTGGCCGCGCGCCTTCATGTGCGGCGCGACGGCGCGCGTGCAGAAGAAGGTGCCCTTCAGGTTCACCGCCAGCGTCCGGTCCCAGATCTCCTCGGTGAGCCCCTCGAGGTCGGCATGATTCACGAAGGTCGTGGTGCCGGCGTTGTTCACGAGGATGTCCACGCCGCCGAGTTCGTCGACCGTCTGCTGCACCATGCGCCGCACGGCGGCGTCGTCCGAGACGTCGCAGCGGACCAGCAGCGCGGGCACGCCCCGCGCCTTCACGTCCGCGAAAGTCTCCCGGGCCTCCTGCTCTGACCGCGTGTAGTTCACTACCACGCCGCAGCCGCGCTCCGCGAGCTGCAGCGCCGTCGCCCGCCCGACTCCCGTGGCCGAGCCCGTGACAATCGCGACCTTGCCGTTAACGTCCATCGATTAGCTTCCCTCTAGCTGCTGCCCAGGCGGCTCCTGAGTAGCTCATACTGCTCGCGATGCTCCGATATGAACCAGTCCGCGAGCAAGGGCAAAATTCCGCCTGCCGGTCGAGGGGCAACTCGAAGAAGTTGCCCGGTACGCGTCCGAGGCAACGCTCTGAACCGCATTTGCAGTCCCACGCCTTCCCGCCTGAAAGGTTCACGCTGTAGGAGTTTGTCAGTTCCTCGCCGCGGCGGACAGCCCGGAGGGCGATGATGGTCGCCGGCCCTCCATGGAACGCGAGATATGTGTTCGGATCACACGAGTGGTTCATGTAACGGTCGGGCGGCGGTAAGAGTACCTGGCGCCCATTCTCGACCCAGTCGCAGTGCCTCTCGTACTCGCCCAACTCTTTGCGAAGGGGATTCTGATCCGTCACCTCGCGCGACTCGTCCCGCACGAAGATGACCTCTCCGGCTTCGAAGTCCCGCGCCGCGAAGATTCCGTGCCGTGGATCCGTGATCGGCCGGTGTACACGCGCCCCAGCCAGCGCTCGTCGCCCACGCCTCAGTACTCCCGCGTCGGCGCCGCGTCCGCGAGGATTGCCTCCAGCCGGCGGCGTACGCCCTCCTCCGACCCCGGGTGCGTGAGGATGTAGAAGCGCTCGTCCTGAATTGCGCGCCAGACCTTGTCCGCCACCTCTGAGGGCTCCATCGTTGCGGCGCGCTGCGACCACATCTCGTCTGACCGCGCCGCCCACTCCGGCGACGGCGCCTCAGCGCCCTCGCGGAAAGCCTCCGGCCGGTTGCGCGCCGCGGACGTGATGCGCGTCCGCACGCCGCCAGGGCAGAGCACGGAGACCTTCACCTTCGACTCCATCTGCCGCAGCTGGTGGTAAAGGCCCTCGCTCAGCCGTACGACGGCGTGCTTCGAGGCGCCATAGATGGGCAGCGCGGCGCCGGAGGTGAGGCCGGCGATCGAGGCGGTGTTGACGATGTGCGCGTCCTGGTTGCGCGCGACCATGTCCGGCACGAAGGCGCGGATGCCGTGCACGACTCCCCAGAAGTTCACCGCGAAGGTCCAGTGCCAGTCCTTCATCGAAAGCTCCCAGACGCGGCGCGGGTTCTGCATGCCGAGGTCGCTCTCGGCCACGACGCCGGCGTTGTTGCAGAGTATGTGCACGGCGCCGAACTCCCTTCGCACCTCGTCCGCGAGCCCTTGCACGGAGTCCTCGTTCGACACGTCCGTCCACACCGGCAGCACGCGCTGCTCCCGCTGCCTGAACTCGGCCGCGGCCGCGTTCAGGGCCTCACGCTCGAAGTCGGCGAGCACGACGGCCATCCCCTCTTGCGCGAAGCGCTCGGCCATCGCCTTGCCGATGCCGCTGGCGCCGCCCGTCACCACGGCAACCTTGTCCCTGAAGTCGCGCATAGAGCCACCTCCGCGTGCCGCACTATAGGCGAATCGCCAGCGGATTGGGAGCCGATAGGCCGGCGCGCTGGACAAGCCGGGGGCGCGAACGGGATGGTGGCCGGCGGACGAGCCCAGGCCCTTCGCCCTCCCCCGCTCCTAAGCGCGGCCCGGAATTACTCGGCGGCTGCGTCGGCTACAATTTGGGCGGCATGGCCGGCGAACTCAAGGGCGTAGTGCTGAGCGGCGGGAAGGCGACACGCCTACGGCCGTTCTCCTACACGGGCGCGAAGCAACTCGTGCCCATCGCCAACAAGCCGATCCTGTTCTACGCCATCGAGAACCTGGTCGAGGCCGGCGTCCGGGACATCGCCGTAATCATCGGCGACACGGGGCCGCAGGTGCGTGAGGCCCTCGGCGACGGCTCGCGCTTCGGCGCCCGCATCACCTTCATCGAGCAGGACGCGCCCCGCGGCATCGCCCACGGCGTCAAGATCGCCGAGGAGTTCGTGGGCGGTAGCCCGTTCATCGTGTTCCTGGGCGACAACTTCCTGCGCGGCGGCATCGTCCGCTACGTGAACGCTTTCCGCGACTCCCACGCCGATGCCCAGATACTGCTGAAGGCGGTCGACAACCCCAGTGGCGTCGGCGTCGCCGTGCTCGACGAAATCGGACGCCCGGTGCGGCTGGTCGAGAAGCCCCAGCACTTCGTGTCCGACCTCGCAATCATGGGCATCTACATGTTCAACGGCCGTTTCTTTGAGGCAGTCAGGCAGGTCCAGCCTTCCGCCCGCGGCGAGCTCGAGATCACCGACACCATCCAGAAGCTGATCGACCTCGGCGCCGACGTCCGCGCCGAGGTCGTGCATGACCGCTGGATCGACACCGGCAAGTTCGACGACCTCCTTGCCGCCAACCGCCTCGTCCTCGAGGACCTCGAACCGTCCACGGCGGACGACGCCGACATCGAGGGCTCGACTCTGCACGGGCGTGTCGTCTTGCAGCGGGGCGCGCGCGTCGTGAATAGCGTCATCCACGGGCCCGCGATCATCGGCGAGAACACCCAGATCGTCGACAGCTACGTGGGCCCCTACACCTCCATCTACCACGACTGCCACCTGCATAACACCGAGATCGAGTGCAGCGTCGTCCTCGAGCGCTCCCGCATCGAGAGCCCCGGCAACCGCATCCACGAGAGCCTCATCGGCCGCGACGTCGAGCTTTCGGGCGAGGCGACGAAGCCCCGCGCGCTGCGGCTGGTGCTAGGCGACCACTCGAAGGTAAAGGTGCCGTAGGGCAGGCGCCGGGCTTCAGGTGCCGGGCCTGCTGTGTGCGCCGGCGCGGGAGGACGGGCGGCTTGCCGACCAGCTCCCTCCGCCTGTCCGGGCCGGAATGGAAGCGGCGGCCTCCTGTCGCCGTCATCGGCCCGGCAAGAGACAGCGCCTCTTGCCCCAGTGGAGCCCTCCCGCTGACACTTATGTCCGGATGAAGACCATCCTCGTCACCGGCGGCGCCGGCTTCATCGGCTCGAACTTCGTGCGCTGGCTCCTGCGCCACCACGACTACAGCGTCATCAACTTCGACAAGCTGACCTATGCTGGCAACCTCGACAACCTGCTGGACGTGCGGGACGACCCCCGCTACCGCTTCGTGCGGGGCGACATCTGCGACGCGGCGGCGGTCGAGGCCGCGATGGCCGAGGCGGATGCGGTCGTGAACTTCGCCGCGGAGACGCACGTCGACCGCTCGCTCATGGACCCGGGCGCCTTCATCCAGACGGACGTCTACGGGGTCTTCGTCCTGTTGGAGGCGGCCCGCAAGCGCGGCGTCGAGCGCTTCCTGCACATCTCGACAGACGAGGTCTACGGCCCGCGCTTCCCCGAGAACCCGGGGCGGGAGTCGGACGCCCTGACGCCGGCGAACCCTTACGCCGCGAGCAAGGCCGGCGGCGAGATGATGTGCTTCGCCTATCACAGGACCTACGGCCTGCCAGTGCTGGTCACGCGCAGCCGGAACAACATCGGGCCGTACCAGCACCCGGAGAAGGCGGTGCCGCTCTTCGTCACGAACGCGCTGGACGACCAGCCGCTGCCGGTGTACGGCGAGGGCCTGCAAGTCCGCGACCGCCTCTACGTCGAAGACAACTGCGAGGCGATCGACCTGGTGTTGCACCATGGCGCGGTCGGCGAGGCCTACAACATCGGCGCTGACAACGAGCGGCCGAACATCGAGGTGGTCGAAGCGATCCTGTCGATGCTCGAGAAGCCGCGCTCGCTGATCCGCTTCGTCGAGGACCGCCAGGGCCACGACGCGCGCTACTGTATCGATACGGCTAAAATACGTTCCCTCGGCTGGCAACCGAGGCACGACTTCGAGGCGGCGCTCGGCAAGACCGTCGCCTGGTATCGCGAGAACCGCTGGTGGTGGGAAAAGGTGAAGTCGGGAGACTATGCTGCTTACTACCAGCGCCAGTACGGCGAACGCCTATCCCGAGCAAGGGCTGCCCAGTAACTGGGGCCTGCACGAGGCGTTCGACCCCTTCCCCATGGCCACGCCTACCGTCGCGATAGTCCTGGTGAACTACAACGGGGCGGCGTTCATCGACGAATTCGCGTCGTCGCTGGCGCGCGTCGCTTATCCGGAGCAGCGCCTCTTTATCATCGACAACGCCTCGACCGACGGCTCCCGGGAGAAGCTGCCGCGGCTGTTCCCGCAGGCCTGCATCGTCAACAACGAGACGAACGTCGGCCTGGCGCCGGCGCTGAACCAGGCGCTGCAACGCTGCCTCGATGGGCGCACGAACTACGTCCTCCTCCTGAACACCGACACCACGCACGCGCCCGACTTCCTCGACAAGCTCGTCGCGGCGGCTAACGACCGCACGATCGTGGTGCCGAAGGTCCTCTCGTATTACGACCACGGCCGCATCAACACGCACGCCGGCGGCTTCGACTGGACGCGCGGCACCTTTCGCGGCACCTACGACGGCCGGCCCGACGGCCCCTGGACTGCAGCCCGGCGCGAGATAGAGACGGCGAGCTTCTGCTGCATGCTGATCCCCGCCACCGTCTTCCACGACGTAGGGGGCATGGACGAGCGGCTGGCGATGTACTACGAGGACACGGACTTCGCGGCCCGCGCCCGGGCCATGGGCTACCGCCTGTTGTTCGAGCCCTCGGCCGTCGTCTACCACCGCGAGGGCGGTTCCGGGGGCGGCAAGGAGTCGCCGTTCAAGCACTACTACGCCACCCGCAACCGGCCTTATCTGGTGAAGAAACACTCCGGCCGCCTGCGCTACGCTGCCTTCACCGCCTACTTCCTCACGACACGCATCGCGCGCATGGCGCTCTACGCCCTGCGCGGCAATCTCCCCCTCCTCCGCGCCCAGTGGCTCGCCCTCCGCGATTACTACGGCGGGCGCATGGGCATGACGTACACGCCCGCGGAGCTCTCGAAGGTAGTGGGGGCGTAGTCCGCGCCATGGCCCGCGGCCTTGACGCGATCCGCGCCGTTGGTCCGGACTCCTGGGACGAACTCGCGGCGCTGCTGGCAGACGCGCCCGGAGGCTGCTGGTGCATGTGGCCGCGCCTGCCCCTCGGAACCATGAGTGAGCGCACCGCGGGGCAGAACCGCGAGGACGCCAGGCGCATAGTGAGAAGCGGCGAGCCGGCGGGGTTGCTGGCCTATCGGGACGGCAAAGCCATCGGGTGGCTCGCTCTCGCGCCGCGATCGCACTTCGGCCGGCTATCGCCCGCCGCGTCGTCGACCTGGGTGATCGCCTGCGTCTACCTGGCGCCGCAGGCCCGTGGCGCCGGCGTCCTTACGGGACTCCTCGCGGGCGCGATCGCCCACGCACGCTCCGCGGGCGCAACCTTCCTGGAGGCGATACCGCGAGGCTGGCGGACAGATGGCGGCCGGCCGGCGATGGCCTCGCTCCGGGGAGCGCTTCTATCCGCCGGTTTCGAGGAGGTAGACCCGGTAGCGCTGGGTGTCTTGTTCCGGCGAACCATCTGACGCTCCCACGCTGCGGCCTGAAGGCCGACGTGCCATTAGTCGACGTCCGGCCGGCCTCTGACCACCGACACCATCACCAGACTCCGCGCCTATTCGGACTTGAAGCCGGTGAGGGTGTGGCTGCCGTCACAGAAGGGCTTGTTGGCGGACTGGCCGCAGCGGCAGAGAGCGGCGCGCGTCGCCTCGCGGACCGAGCCGTCAGGGCGCGTGATCTGGAGACGGCCGCGCAGGTAGAGAGGCCCATTCGGCTGCGGTTCGACGACGGTGACGTCGGGCACCGGCTCCTCGGGGCCGCCATCGAGGCGGCGGTAGCTCAGCGCGCCGGTGGGGCAGGCGCTCACGACCCAGGCGATCTCGTCGGCTGGGGCTTTGTCCGGCTTCACCCAGGGCGCCGTACGGGGCTGAAAGACGTCCGGCAGGTTGCGCCAGCAGAAGGAGGCGTGGATGCAGTACTCCGGCTGCCAGATGACCTCGATGCTCTCGCCGCGGTAGACCCGCTGGACACCCTCTCGCTTTCGCTCTTCCACAGGTCGTTCCATCGCGCCCTCCCCGGCTGA
>DATLYJ010000029.1 GCA_035574915.1 Dehalococcoidia bacterium
GAACGCTACGCGCTCAGCCGGCGGCAGGCGTTGAAGCACCGCGAGCATCGCCAGGCCGACCGAGTCCGCCAGTACGGCCTCACGCTCTGGATCGAAGGTGGCGTCCGGTATCGACTCTCCTGCCACCGCCAGCCGCTCTTCCCGGCGCGACCGCCTGGAGCGCAGCATAGCGAGGCACACGCGCGCGACGACCGTGGTCAGCCAGCCACTGAGGTTCTCGATCGCTCCCGGGTCGGACCGGCTCAGGCGCAGCCAGGCCTCCTGCACCGCATCCTCCGACTCAGAACTGGAGCCGAGCAGACGGTACGCCACCGCCCGCAATCGCGACCTGTCGGCCTCGAAGCGCTCCGCCAGCCACTCGCGGTCCGTCGTCACATTCTCCGTCCCCGTTTCGTCATGAAGTTGACGAGCCGGGCAGGCCAAGTGTGACACAAGGAGACCAGGGGTGAAGATAAAGCTGACCAGCATCTATGTGGACGACCAGGAGAAGGCTTTGCGCTTCTACACGGAGGTCATGGGCTTCGTGAAGAAGGCCGACGTTCGCGAGGGCGGATATCGGTGGCTAACGGTGGTCTCACCTGAAGAGCCCAATGGCGCCGAACTGCAGCTTGCCCTCAACGACAATCCGGCGGCGAAGGCCTACCAGGAGGCACTCTTCCGGCAGGGCCAGCGCGCCGCGGTCTTCTACACTGACGATTTGCAGCGGGATTACGACCGCCTCGCAGGGCTTGGCGTGAGGTTCACCATGCCGCTCACGAAGGAGGCCTGGGGTTCCGCGGCTACACTCGAAGACGGCTGCGGCAACCTTGTCCAGATAACCCAGCTAAGCTGGCAGGGTTAGGGCCGTGCAGTAGAGCGAGGAAGACATGACGACGAGGCAGGCGTCCGCCCAATCGGTTGCCCGGACAAGTAAGCGGTCCAGGGGACTAACGGAAGAGGAACGGGCCGCCCTGAGAGAGACCCTCCAGGAGCGGAAAGGCAAAGGGGATGGCGAAGCCGCCCTCCTGGCGAAGATCGCCGAGTTGCCAGAGCCGGACCGCACGATGGCGGAGCGCATCCACGCGATCGTCAAGGCGAGCGCGCCGTCGCTCACGCCCAAGACCTGGTACGGGATGCCGGCCTGGGCGAGCGACGGCAAGGTTGTCTGCTTCTTCACGCCCGCTTCGAAGTTCAAGGAGAGGTACGCGACCTTCGGCTTCAACGCCACAGCCAACCTCGACGAGGGGAATATGTGGCCAACCTCCTTCGCGCTGAAGCAGCTGACCGCGGCCGAGGAAGCGAGAATCGCCGCGCTCGTGAAAAAGGCGGTGAGCCGAGGGTGATCCCCGGCAGCCCGGGCCGGGCCGGAATGCGCGGCTGCCCAGCCCCGGGGCTCCCCGGAACAGGACCTCATGAGGCCTGCGACTTGCCCGTCTCCCTGCTGCCGTGGTGGCCGTAGTGGCAGGAGCAGTGGGACTGCCAGCCCTCCGATGGCTGTGGGCCGCGCCTCCATCTTCGGCTCCGTCTCGGCATTGGCCGGCAGTGTGGTCCCAAGTGATGACGGATCCAGGCATGCGCGTCTCCGCTCGCTCCAGAGCTGCCGGATGGGACCCGCAGCGAGCGTTCCTGCGGTTCACGGGCTTGCCGGCGATGCGACGCCGGCTGACGCCCCCGTGCGGCGGGCGTCGGGCGAGCGGCTAGCGGATGACACCATCGGCGCGCAGGGCCTCGAGCTCCTCGCGGCTGTAGCCGACCGCCGATAGCACCTCGTCCGTGTGCCGGCCGAGAACGGGCGATGCGGCGCCCACCTCAGTCGGCGTCTCACTGAAGGCGATCGGCGGGCCAACCATCTTCACTCTGCCGAAGGTCTCATGCTCCACCTCGACGATGAGGCCGTTGGCCTGCACCTGCTCGTCGTCCCAGAGTTCTTCCGGGAAGAGCACGGGCCCGGCCGGCACGCCGCAGGCGTCGAGGTAGGACATCCACTCGGCGACCGTGTGGTCGCGGAACTTCGCCTCGCAGACCTCGACCAGGTGGCGGCCGATCTCGCGGCCCTTCTCGGTCGTCGGCGCCAGCTCGGGGTCGCCGCTGTAGCGGGGGTCTTCGATGCCGAGCGCCTTCTGAAACTTCACCCGTAGGGCCGCGCTCAGGTTCCCGACGGCGATGTAGCCGTCCTTGCAGGCGTAGGTGCGGTAGTAGATGTTGCCCGGTGAGTCCGCCACCGGCTGGCCGCCGCGCGCCCTAACCTCCAGCACCTTCTCCTTGAGGTCGGCGTAGCTGGTGGCCTCTTCGCGCGCCCGCCTGACCCCTTCCTTCATCGCCTCGACCTTGTCGTGGTCCAGAGCCTCGATGGAGAAAAAGCGCCCGGGCTGCAGGACCATGGCGGTAGCAAGCAGGGACGTATCGATGAGCTGGCCGCGGCCGCGCTTCTCGCGGTCGTAGAGGCCGGTCGTCACGGCCCAGCACACCACGAGCGCGGAGGTGAAGTCGGCAATGGCGGTCGCCATGGTGGTCGGGTAGCCGCCGCGCTCGCTGCCCCAGCTCGTCATGATGCCGCTGTACGCCTGGCTGATGATGTCGTAACCGGGGCGATGGGCATGCGGGCCCTTGCGCCCGAAGGCCGTATTCCAAACGTAGACGATGCCGGGATTGATCTTCGATACGGTCTCGTAGTCGATGCCCAGCCTCGCTGGCGTGTCTGGCCTGTAGTTGAGGACCATGACGTCCGCAGTCGGCACCAGGCGGTGGAACGCTTCCTGGCCGCGAGGGTCGCGCAGGTTGATGGCGATGCCTTTCTTGCCGCGGTTGAGCTGCATGAAGCTGCGGCTTTCCAGGGGCTGGAACTGGTTCTGCAGGCGCCAGGGCTCGCCCGCGACCGGCTCGACCTTGATGACCTCGGCGCCGAGGTCGCTGAGCATCGCCGAGCCGTAGGGGGCGGCGATTATCTCGGTGCAGTCGAGGATGCGGACTCCAGCCAGCGGTCCGGGCATGGGCATTCCTCCTGTCGGCTGAAGGCGATGCCCGATCATTGACGCAAAGGTTAGGGTTGTCAATCGGCTCGTGTGCGGGGACCAGGACATCCTATACACCCGGGAGGGGCGGGGAATGGCTACCAGATTTACGTTGCTTCTGTCCTCAAGCTCTCGGGTTGGGGGGCCGAAGGCCCTAGTCTTAAGGAGTTGGCGGGGTGGCGTCCCTAT
>DATLYJ010000030.1 GCA_035574915.1 Dehalococcoidia bacterium
CTCTGAGCGCCTTCGAAACCGTCTCCAGGTCCTTGTCCCCGCGCCCGGAGAGGCAGACGAGCACGATGTCGTCGGGCCGGAGCCGCGGCGCCAGCTTTTCGACGTACGCGATGGCGTGCGATGACTCGAGGGCAGGGATTATGCCTTCGGCCCGGCAGAGAAGCTGGAACGCCGCCAGGGCCTCTGCGTCCGTGACCGACTCGTAGGCCGCGCGCTCGCTCTGCTTGAGCCAGGCGTGCTCCGGACCGACGCCGGGGTAGTCGAGGCCGGCCGAGATACTGTGTGTCTGAAGCACCTGCCCGTAGGCGTCCTGGAGCAGATAAGAGAACGAACCGTGGAGCACGCCCGGCCGGCCTGCGGCCAGAGTCGCGGCGTGCTCACCTGTCGCGATGCCGTGCCCCGCCGCCTCGACGCCGATGAGGCGCACAGATGGCTCATCGATGAAATCGTGGAACAGGCCGATGGCGTTGCTGCCCCCGCCGACGCAGGCCAGCGCGTAGTCCGGCAGCCGCCCCTCCTTCTCCAGCAGCTGCGCCTTCGCCTCGCGCCCGATGACGGACTGGAAGTCGCGCACGATCGCCGGGTAGGGGTGGGGGCCGACGGCGCTGCCGATGAGGTAGTAAGTGTCGCGCACGTTCGTCACCCAGTCGCGCAGGGCCTCGTTCGTCGCGTCCTTCAGGGTGCGGCTGCCGCTCTTCACGGGCCTCACCTCGGCGCCGAGCAGGTTCATGCGGAACACGTTCGGCGCCTGGCGCTCCATGTCCAGCTCGCCCATGTAGACGACGCATTCCAGGCCAAGCTGGGCGCAGATCGTCGCCGTTGCCACGCCGTGTTGGCCTGCGCCCGTCTCCGCGATGACCCGCCTCTTTCCCAGGCGCTTCGCCAGAAGCCCTTGCCCGATGGCGTTGTTGATTTTGTGAGCGCCCGTGTGGGCCAGGTCCTCGCGCTTCAGATACACCTTTGCCCCGCCCAGGCGCCGCGTAAGGTTGTCCGCGAAGTACAGCGGCGTCGGCCGGCCGGCGAAGTCGCGCAGGAGCGCGGCCAGCTCGGCCTCGAATGCGGAGTCTGCGCGGGCTCCGGCGTATGCCGTTTCGAGCTCGGAGAGGGCGGCCATCAGCGTCTCGGGCACGTAGCGGCCGCCGAAGGCGCCAAAGCGGCCGCGGGCGTCAGGGACGGTCGTCATGACTTCGCCTCTCGGATGAACCGGCGTATCTTCTCGTGGTCCTTAGTCCCGTCCGTCTCGACCCCGCTGGCGACGTCGACGCACCAGGGACTGACAGCGCGGACGGTGCTGGCCACGTTCTCGGGCGTAAGGCCGCCGGCAAGCCAGATGGGCATCACCCGGGCCACCTCCGCGGCAACGGCGACGTCAACCCGCTCCCCGGTCCCCCCGTAAGCGCCGGCACGGCCGCGGTCCAGCATGACGGCCAGTGCGCTGCCGGCCTCGACGCGGGCGATCACGTCCTTCGCCGTGTCCGACGGCGCGACGTGGAGGACCTTGATGACCTGCCGGTTCGCGAGCAGGCAACGGCTCCAGGGCTCGGAGCCCGAAAGCTGTATCAGGTCGATCTCGACCTCGTCGGCGATGTCATTGACCTCGTCCGCCTCCATCGCCGCGAACACGCCGACCGTTAGGGGCCGCTTGCGCTCCAGCATGCGCTCCAGGGCCGAAGCGCCGTGCTCGAACCAGGAGCGCAGGTCGGGCTTCTCCACCCGGTATAGCGCCGGCGGCTGCGCCTGCTCCATCTCCCGCAGCGGCCTGCCGAGGGCGCGTACGATCTCGCCCGCGTCCTCGACCGAGACCCGGCGGGGACTGGCGGCGAAGTTTAGGCCGATGAAGTCCGCGCCGGCTTCGGCCGCGGCCAGAGCCTCATCGACCGAGCGGCAGCCGCAGATCTTAACTTTGACCACGGCTCGTCAACTGCTGAAGCGGCGCCGCGAAGCCGATGTAGGCCAGAGTCTGCTCGAGCGTCTCATTCAGGGGCCGGCTCATGTCGAGCGCCAGGTGAGGTTCGCGCAAGGGCGAAGGCCCCGGCCGGACGTAGGTCTCGGGCGCCGCCACTCGGGGTTGGGACGACCGGATGGTGCGCCCGTCCATGCGCCGCTGCAGTTCGTCGAGGTCGGTTAGGAGGCAGCGGATGATGTAGTACTCGGCGCCGCAATCCCCGGCAATCGCGCGGCCGCGATCACGGATGGATGTGAAGTTCGCCGGACTGTCGAGGACGACGCTGAGACCCTGCGAGAGCAGCGACCCCCCGAGTTCCAGGAAGACGTCGTAGGCTGCCGGCCCCGCGACCTCTTCCGGCACGCCACTGTCCAGCATCCCAGCCTTGATGATGTCCTTGTCGATGACGACGGCGCCCGTCGCCTTCCCGATCGCGAAGGCGAGCGTCGTCTTGCCGGCGCCGGCGGCGCCGGCCATCTGCAGCAGGAAGGGGCGGCTCAAAAGCGCAACTCCTGCATCTTCGCCCGTACGTCCGTCGAGGTCATGAAAGCTTCGCCCACCAGCACGGCGTTAGCCCCTGCCCGATAGAGGCGCTCGACGTCCGCCCGCGTTTGCACGCCGCTCTCCGCGACTACGACCGCGTCCCGCGGCAGCAGCGGCCGCAGGCGCTCCGTGGTCGACAGGTCGACCTCGAAGGTGTGGAGGTCCCGGTTGTTGATGCCGAACATCGACGCGCCGGCCGCCACCGCCCGCTCCGCCTCCGCCTCGCTGTGCACCTCGACGAGCGCCTCCATCTGCAATTCCTCGGTCTTCTGGATCAGGTCTCGCAGGAGCGACGTGTCCAGGACGGCGACGATGAGCAGCAAGGCGTCGGCGCCCGCGGCGCGCGACTCGGTGATCTCGTACGGATCGACGAGGAAGTCCTTGCGCAGCATCGAGGGGCGGCCGCCGGGATAGTAGCCCTTCAGGCTGATCCGCGTCTCGGTCAGCCAGCGCAGGTCGCCCTGGAAGTAGTTCGGCTCGGTGACCACGGAGATGCCAGCGGCGCCGCCCAGCGTGTAGGTCCGGGCCAGCGCCAGGTGGTCGAGGCGGCTGATCAGGCGGCCTTTCGACGGCGAGGCCTTCTTGATCTCGGCGATGAGCCGCATGAAGCGGCCGCCGTTGCTGGGTCCGCGCGGCCCCTCGATGATCGCCTGGCTGAGGCGCCACTGCTCGTCCAACTCGCCCAGGTGACGCAGTAGCGTCGCCTCGGGTTGGTCCCGCTTCTTCTGCTCGAGCTGCTCCCGCTTGTCCGCGATGATGCGGTCGAGAATGCTGCCGCTGGGCCGGACGCCGGCCTGTGTCATGAGCCACCAAGCTTTCTGGTGAGGTCCACGTACTTACGCAGGACCTCGGCTGCGGCTCCCGAAGAGATTGACTGCTCGGCCACCTTGACGCCCTCCCCCAGGGTAGCGACTCTGCCCGCGGCTACGAGGCCGGCGGCGGCGTTCACGAGGACGTAGTCCCGGTCAGCGCCGTCTTTGCCCGCCAGGACCAGGCGGATGCGCTCCGCGTTCTCCGTCGCGGTACCGGTCTTCACCTCTCCCACCGGCCTCGGCGGGAGGCCGGCGTCGGCCGCCGTCCAGGTGTAGGCGGTCACCGCCGCCCCCTGGACGTCGAGCACCGACGTGACGGCGCCGAGAGATACCTCATCGAGGCCGTCCTCGGCGTGCACGACCAGCGTCCGCACCGTGCCCAGCCGCGCGGCCACCTCGGCGATCCTGGGCGCAAGCCTGGAGTCGCCCGCGCCGAGCAGCTGGCGGTTTGCGCCGGCCGGGTTCGTGAGAGGGCCAAGCGAGTTGAAGATCGTGCGGATACCGATCTCGCGCCGCGTGGGGCCCGCATGGCGCATCGCCGGATGGAAGGCCTGGGCAAACAGGAAGGCAAACCCCGTTTCGCTGAGGCAAAGGGCGGCCTGTTCGGGCGTCAGTTCGAGCTTCGCCCCCAGAGCCTCGAGGACGTCCGCAGCGCCGCTGGCCGAGGTGAAGCCCCGGTTGCCATGTTTCGCGACGCGGACGCCGGCGCCGGCGCAGACCAGCGCCGCGGCCGTGGATATGTTCACGGGGTCGAAGGCGCCCCCGCCCGTGCTCACGATGTCGAGCAGGTCGCCATCGACGGGCACGCGCACGGCTTTGGCGCGCATGGTGCGGACCATGCCGCAGATTTCGTCCGTGGTCTCGCCCTTGAGGCGCAGTCCGGTCAGGAAGGCGGCGATCTGCGACGGCGTCGCCTCGCCCTCCATGATCTCGGTCATCACCGCCGAGGCCTCGACCTCCGTGAGGTCGCGCCCTTCCACCACTGCCGCGATGGCTTCGCGGATCATGCTTCTAACATGCCTCCTTAGTGAGCGCGGCTGGGACTGGACGAATGGCCACCATCGCTTGATCCCTGTCTCCGCGGACCACCATCAGGGCCCTCCTGACCCGCGGGGGTCGAAACGCCTGCTCGGCGCGGCGTTCGATACGGGTTCCCGGTCGAATACAGCGTAGACAATTCTGTAGTCGGTTACCCTCAGGCGCCACGACGGCGCCGTGCCGCGAAGTCTCACGCATCTCTGGGCCTTGGTCCGCGGGCATGGGGGTCAATACCTCAGGAAGTTAGCCAGCAACTGCTTGCCCGGCTGCGTCAGGATCGACTCCGGGTGAAACTGCACGCCTTCGACGCGTAGCTCCCTGTGCCTCACGCCCATGATCACGCCGGACTCCGAGCGCGCCGTCACCTCCAGGCACTCCGGTACAGTTTCCGGCAGGATCGCCAGGGAGTGGTAGCGGACTGCCTCGAAGGGGTTCGGCAAGCCCTCGAAGACGCCCTTGCCGTCATGGCTGATCCAGGACATCTTGCCGTGCTTGATCTCGCCGGCGCCCGCGACGACGGCGCCGAAGGCCTCGCCGATGCACTGATGGCCAAGGCAGACGCCGAGCAGCGGCACCCTGCCGGCAAAGTGCCGGATGCAGTCGACGCTGATGCCGGCTTCCCTGGGAGTACAGGGCCCGGGCGAAATCACGATGCGCTCGGGCGCCATCTGGTCGATGTCTTCGATAGTGATCTTGTCGTTGCGAAAGACCTCCACCTCCGCCCCCAGCTCGCAGAGGTACTGGTAGAGGTTGTAGGTGAAGCTGTCGTAGTTATCGATTAGAAGTAGCATCGACTCCTTCCGCCTGGACTGCCGGAATCCTGACTTGTCGAGGTGCGGAAGCGCTGAATCGCAGGGGCCGCTCCGCGGCGCTGCCCTCGTCCCGAAAACCCCGCTGGGAGAGGCTGGAATCTTCGGTCGCCTGTGGTCTCCTCATGGCTTGACCGCCTTGATGATCAGCGTAGTGGGGATCAGCGAGCCCTGCTCATACGGGTACGTGTCGTCCCAGGACTCGTCCTGCGCCTCCGGGAGCATCCTGGGCTCGAGGACGCGGTCGATGACCAGGCCCGCGCCCCGGACCAGGTCTACCCAGTCTTCGATCGTGCGTGTCCAGTCGCGCATCCACACGCCGGAGCCCGGCCCCCATTCCCACTCCTGGTAGGCGTCCCAGTACGAGCGGCCCACACGGAACGGGTCGTCCTCGGACATCATCGCCCGCGCCGGGTGGCCTACCGAGAACACGAAACAGCCGCCGGGTTTCAGTACGCGCGCGACCTCCGCCACGCAGGTCGCGATGTCCTCGACGTACCCCAGGGCGTAGGCCGAGAAGACCGCATCCTGGGAGGCCGACTTGACCTGCGTCAGCGTCGTAATGTCGCCCTCCAGGAACTCGACCCGCGCGCCCTCCTCGGCCGCCAGGGCCCGGGCGTACTGCAACTGCATCGCCGACTGGTCGATGCCGGTCGCGATGGCGCCCTGCTTCGCGAAGGCGATGGAGCATTGGCCGCCGCCGCAGCCGATCTCGAGTACGCGCTTCCCCCGCACGTCGCCCAGCAGGCGCAGGTCGTTCTCGGTCGGCATGCGCGGACCGTAGTGGGCGGCGTCGGTGCCGAGGCGGTGCTTCAATTGGTACATGGCGCTGATCGCGTCCCAGGCTGCCCGGTTGTCCGGGACGCCGGGCGGACGGCGGTCTCCCACGCCAAGGAGCGCCCGGAGGTCCGCGGGCATCGGGAACGACGCCTCGTCCCCGAGGTCTGACGCCTCGACCCAGCGCGCCTCTTCGTAGGCGCCCTTGCGAAAGCGCAGTTCGCCCTCATAGCGCCCGACCCGGAAGACGTTGGTCACGAAGTTGCGGCCGCGGTCCGAGAGGTACAGGGTCTCCACGAACTCCTCTTCGAGCACTTTCACGCCCAGCACCTCTCGGCTGAACCGGCGCAGGGTCTCCTCATCCGATTCGTCTTCGGGCATGAGGTCGCCGGGCAGCGTCCACTGGCCCGCGAAGGGCTTGCCGTCGTCCGTCCGGCGCGCCAGCAAGACCTCGCCGTCCTCCTCGAACAAGAGCCAGACGAGGATCGACTGTCTCACGGGCTTCCTCCCGCGAGGACTTGCTTCGCAACCAGGACCAGGCCGGTGACGCGTTCGTTAGTGATGGCCATCAATACCCCAGGCTGCCGCGCACGAACGGCGTCGACTGCTCCTCCGCGAGGTCAATCGCCCGCAGGAGAGCGCCGGCCTTGTTTTCCGTCTCGCTGAATTCGAAGTGAGGCTCGCTGTCATAAACGATCCCCCCGCCCGCCTGTATGTGGCACACGCCGTCCTTCACGACCATGGTGCGGATGGCAATCGCCGTGTCCATGTTGCCGGCCAGGTCGAAGTAACCGACGCAGCCGGCGTAGGTGCCACGCCGGTCTCGTTCCAGCTCGGCGATGATCTCCATCGCCCGCACCTTGGGCGCGCCCGACACGGTGCCGGCCGGGAAGCAGGCGCGCAGCACGTCGAAGGGGGTGAGGTCCTCTCGCAGACGGCCGCTGACGTGCGAGACCAGGTGCATGACGTGTGAGTAGCGCTCGATCTCCAGCATCTGCGACACCTGCACCGTGCCGGGTTTGCTCACTCGGCCGACATCGTTCCGGCCGAGGTCCAGGAGCATGACGTGCTCGGCGCGCTCCTTCTCGTCGCTCCGCAGTTCCCGCTCCAGCGCCTCGTCCTCCTCGGGCGTCGCGCCGCGACGGCGGGTGCCGGCGATGGGGTGGTAATCGATCTTGCCGTCCTCGACGCGCACCAGCATCTCCGGCGATGCACCGACAACCTGGAACTCGCCGAAGTCCAGGTAGTACATGTATGGCGAAGGGTTCACGGTGCGCAGGGCGCGGTAGATGTCGAAGGGGTGGGCGGTGGTCGGACGCTGAAAGCGCTGCGAGAGCACCACCTGGATGATGTCGCCCGCGACGATGTACTCCTTACCCCTCTCGACGATCGCGTCGTAGGTCTCGCGGTCCATGTTCGAGCGCGCCGGAGCGCGGCGCGTTTCCGCGGCTGGTGCGGCCCGGTAGGGCAGACGCTCCAGCGGCCGCTCTAGCCGCCCCACCAGCTCCTCGATCCGCCAGGCCGCTTGCCGGTAAGAAGCCTCGATGTCGCCGTCCAGGCGGAAGTGGCTGACGACCTTGATCTTGTGCTGGAGGTGGTCGAAGACCAGGAGCGTGTCCGTGAACAGGAACACCGACTCGGGGATGCCGAGCGGGTCGTTCGGCGGCAGCCCGACCCGAGGCTCGAAGTAGCGCACGCACTCGTACGACAGGTACCCGACGGCACCGCCCGTAAACCGCGGCAGCCCGCCGACCGGCACCACCTGAAAGCGCGACATCTCTTTCTGCACCTCGATCAGGGGGTCGACGCAGCCGCCATCGCGCTCGCCAGTGCGCGCGCTGCGGTAGGGCTCCGTGCCGATGAAGCTGTAGCGCGCCAGCCGCTCCCCGCCCTCGACGCTCTCCAGCAGGAAGCTGTAGCGCCCGCGCGCCACCTTCAGGAACGCCGACACTGGCGTCTCCAGGTCCGCAGGCACCTCGGCGTACAGCGGACAGAAGTTCCCCTTCTCCGCCAGGAGCCGCGCCTCCGCGAGGGACGGGTACAGCTTCACGCCCCCTCCTCCGCGGCCGGGACCTCCAGAGCCCGAAGCCTCCTTACCGGCTGCGGCCCAGGCCGGCATGCCACTGAAGCGTCCCTGAGTTGAAACGGGTACTGGCGGGCGGATCGCTGCTCACTCATGACGTTCTCAGGCTCGAAGGCCTGGCGGTGTGCGGGTCTCGCAGGTAGTCGATGCCCATCGCCTCCCGCACCATCGCCATGGTCTCTTCGCCGACCGCCTTTTCGGCACGACTTCCTTCGGCGAGCGCGTCGCGGACGTCGCCCATGTGGGCCTCGTAGTAAGCCCGCTTCTCCCGGATGGGGTCGAGGAAGGCATTGAGGGCGCGCGCCAGCTTCTGCTTGACCTCGACATCCCCCACGGCGCCCCTGACGTAACGCTCCTTGAGGTCGTTGACCTCGGCCTTATCGGGGTTGAAGGCGTCGTGGTACATGAAGACCGGGTTCCCTTCGACGTGCCCCGGGTCGGTGGCCCGCAGCCGCGTCGGGTCGGTGAACATCCTCCGCACCTTCTCCGTCACGACGTCAGGCGGGTCCTTGAGGTAGATGGCGTTGTTGAGCGACTTCGACATCTTGGCCTGGCCGTCTGTCCCCGTGAGGCGAGCCACCCGGCCGACCAGCGGCTCCGGCAGGGGAAACACCTCCCTGAACTGGCGATTGAACCGCCGCGCTACTTCTCGCGTCATCTCGATGTGGGGCAACTGGTCCTCGCCGACGGGCACCAGGTTCGCCCGCGGCAGCAGGATGTTGGCCGCCTGCTGGATTGGGTAGAAGAAGAACGCGGCGGGCACGCTCTTGTGCCCGGCCTCGATGTCCTCCATCTCCGCCTTGAGGGTCGGGTTGCGCTGCAGCATCCCCAACGGGAGGTACCAGCCGAGCCAGCCCGCCAGCTCGATGTTCTCCGGCACCTGGCTCTCGATCACGAAGTGCGAGCGGGCGGGGTCGAGCCCCACGGCCAGCCAGTCGAGCGCCACCTCCCACACGGACTCGCGCACCGTGTCGAGCCTGTCGGCGTAGTCCGACACCTGGCAGTCGGCGATCAGGAAGAAGCACTCGTACTCGTCCTGGAGACGCACCCAGTTCTCCAGGGCGCCGGCGTAGTGGCCGAGGTGCAGCGGCCCCGTCGGCCGGACGCCGGTCAGGATGCGGCGGCGCGCCCCGCTCATGACGCCCCTCGGAAAGGCGCGGAGAGCAGAGAACAGAGAACAGACTCAGAGGTCATACACGCGCCCCTTGTCACGCACAGATGGGCCGGCGTCGAGGTCCTTCATGCGGCTGGTAAGCAGCTTGACCAGTTCCTCGTACCGGGCATCGAGAGTCGCGGCCTCCTCCGGCTGAAGGTCACCGCTCCTGGCCAGAAGGTCTAACCACGACTGCACCTCGTGGGCAGAACCCCTGGCGTAGGAGAGGTGGCTGCGGTACGCGGCCCGCGAATACCTGCCGTAACCCTCGGCGATGTTGGCCGGCACTGATCCGGCCGCCCTAACGAGTTGCCTGACCAATGCGTCGTTAGCCCTGTCCGGCCGCAAGCCCAGCGAAAGTCCGATGATCTCAGCGGCCAACTCCTGCGACTTCTGCCAGGTCAGCAGGTTCCTGAAGTGCGACGCACTCTTCCTCCGCTCTCTGCTCTCTGTCCTCTGCACTGTCATGCTCCCACCTTCGGCACGCTCTTCAGCGCCGCCGCCACCATCTCCTCAGGGTAGGCGTAGTCCTCCAGCCGCCCCGAGAGGTAGGCGTCGTAGGCAGCGAGGTCGAAGTGGCCGTGGCCGGAGAGGTTGAAGAGGATCGTGCGCGCTTCGCCCGCCTCGTCCGCCGCGCGCGCCTCGTCGATCGCGGCGCGGATGGCGTGCGAGGACTCCGGCGCCGGGATGATGCCCTCCGTGCGCGCGAACTGGACCGCGGCCTCGAAGCACTTAGTCTGCGGCAGCGCCACCGCCTCGATGTGGCCGCGCGCGTGCAGCTCGCAGATAAGCGGCGCCATGCCGTGATAGCGCAGCCCGCCGGCGTGGATGCCCGGGGGCATGAAGGTGTGGCCGAGCGTGTACATCTTCACCAGCGGCGTCATGGCCGCCGTGTCACCGAAGTCATACACGTACTGCCCCTTCGTCAGGCTGGGGCAGGACTCGGGCTCCGCGGCAACGAAGCGCGTCTTCTTGCCGTTGAGAAGCCGCTCCCGCATGAAGGGGAAGGCGATGCCGGCGTAGTTCGAGCCGCCGCCCACGCAGCCGATCACTATGTCCGGATACTCGCCGGCCATCTCCATCTGCTTCATCGCCTCCTCTCCGACCACCGTCTGGTGCAGGAGGACGTGGTTCAGCACGCTGCCGAGGGAGTACTTCGTGTCGTCGCGCCCCGCGGCGTCCTCGACCGCCTCGCTGATTGCGATGCCCAGGCTGCCGGGCGAGTCCGGGTCCTGCTCGAGGATGCCGAGGCCAGCCTTCGTGTCACGGCTGGGGCTGGGCACGACCTTCGCGCCCCAGGTCTCGATCATCGACCGGCGGTAGGGCTTCTGCTCGTAGCTCACGCGCACCATGTACACCTTGAGCTCGAGGCCAAACATCTGGCAGGCCAGGGCAAGGGCGCTGCCCCACTGCCCGGCCCCCGTCTCCGTCGTCAGGCGCCGGGTGCCCTCGACCTTGTTGTAGTAGGCCTGGGCCACGGCGGTGTTCGGCTTGTGCGACCCCGCCGGCGACACGCCCTCGTACTTGTAGTAGATGTGGGCGCGCGTCCCCAGTGCCTTCTCCAGGCGGTAGGCCCGGTACAGGGGCGAAGGCCGCCAGAGTTTGTAGACCTCCCGGACCTCCTCCGGGATCTCGATGAAGCGCTCTCCGCTCACTTCCTGCCCGATGAGGGCCATCGGGAACAGTGGCGCCAGGTCATCCGGGCCGATGGGCTGGAGCGTGCCCGGGTGCAGCGGCGGCGGCGGCGGACCGCCGGTTGCCACCATGTCCGGCAGGATGTTGTACCAGTGCGTCGGCAGGTCGCGCTCCGTGAGCAGGAACTTCGTTGTCGTGTCAGATGCCATCTTCGTTGCCTCCTCAGTAGTCCAGCGTTCGCAGTGCCGAGTAAAGGTCCGAGCGGCTCATCGCGCCGCTCAGGGCGCGGCTCCTTTCACAGCCCAGGCGCGGGCGATGAGTTCGATGCTACCGTCGGGGGCGATGGGTAGCGTGGAACGCAGGCGCTCGCGCAGGGCGACGCGGCGGTCCTCCGCGAGCGACATGCAGTAGCCCGGCGCCGGCGCGTCAGCCATCAGAAACGGCGTCCAGTAGTCGTCGAAGTCACGGAAGCGGGTCGTGACGTCGATGGCCCGGACCTGCACATCCCTGATCCGCGTCGCCGAGAACAACGCCGCGAGCCGCTCGGGATGGCAGATCGTGAACCGCGCGCCCTCGTCGTAGTGGACCGCTTCGGGGTCGAGCGCCTCGGCGGCGTCCCAGAAGCGGCGCATCATCTGCATCTCGCCGGCGTAGTCCCACACGTACAGGCCAACGATGCCTCCCGGTCTCGATACCCGCGCCATCTCCGCGGCCATCCGTTCCTTGTCCGGCACGAAGTTCAGCACCAGCCCGGAGACGACGGCGTCGAATGACCCACCGGCGTAGGGCAACTCCTGCGCATCGGCAACGCGGATATCGACGCGCGTCTCCGTCAGGAGTTGGCGCGCCGCGGCGGCGTAGGCCTCCGACCGGTCGATGCCGGCTACGGACCGTGGCGCTGAGCGCGCCAGCACCGTCGCCGCCAGCGTGCCCGTGCCGCAGCCGACGTCGAGCCAGCGCCCGCCATCGCCGGCTTCGAGCCAGTCGATGAACTCGGCGGCGACCAGCCGGCTCCAGCGCCCCACGTAGCGCTCGTAGCCCTCGGCGCTCGACCAGACCTCGCTGTCTTTCTGTCCCGCCATTTAACACCTAACAAAAAACCTTCACCCCTATAGGGGCGAAGGTTCGCTTCGCGGTACCACCCTACTTGTCCTTCCCGGGGAAGGACATCTCTAACAGGCACGGCCTCGGAACTGCCTCGGCGATGCCCCGGGCTCTGCTAACGGTGCCCTCTCCGTCGCCGCCTACTCGGCTTCCCTCGAACATCGGCGCATCCCGACATCCGCATGCCGGAGATGATGTCTGTCCGGTTTCCGCCTTTCGGGGCGAGGCTCCCAGGTCCATTCACCCGCTGCCCCGGCGCCGGGCTTTCACCTTACCCCGGCTCTCTGTCCGCCTGGGCGGACTGCGGGCTACTAGTCCTGTTCGTAGCCTCTCGCTATTCAGCTAGGCCGATAGCATAGCACGAAGGAGATTCGATATGTCAATCGGCCGTGTGCGGGGATCAGGACATCCTATACACCCGGGAGGGGCGGCGGGCAATTGCCTGGAGCGCCGGCCGGCGGGCTCAAGTTGCCCGCGCGAATTCGTGGCGCCTATAATCCGACAGCCCGGAGCGCCCCTTACGTAAACAGCCCCGGCACTCTGGAGGTCGACCTTATGCCCACGCCGTATGCGTACCTGCGTCGCCAGGTGGTGCCTCTGGCAGAGGCGAAGATCGGGATCATGACCCACGCCTTCAACTACGGAACGGGCGTATTCGAGGGCATCCGCGGCAACTGGAACGCGGACGACGAGACGATCTACCTCTTCAGGGTGCGCGAGCATTTCGAAAGGCTCAGCGCGAGCTGCAAGATCCTCCACATCGACATCGGCCACACGGTCGACGAGATGATCGATATTGTCACCCGCCTGGTGGGGATGTCCGGGTACCGGGAGGACGTGTACATCCGGCCGCTGGCTTATAAGGCATCCGAAGTCGTCGGCGTGCGCCTCCATGACCTCGAGGACGACCTCCTGGTGTTCGTCACGCCCTTCGGCGCCTACCTGGACACGGAGAAGGGCATCCGCTGCCAGACCTCCTCATGGCGCCGGGTCGATGACGTTTCCATTCCGGCAAGGGCGAAGGTGACGGGCATCTACGTCAATTCTGCGCTGGCGAAGACGGAGGCCCAGGAGAACGGCTTCGACGAGGCGATCATGCTGAACCAGGACGGCCACGTGTCCGAGGGCAGCGGCGAGAACATCCTGATCCTCCGGCACGGCCGCCTGATCACGCCCGCCCGCCACGACAACATCCTCGAGGGCATCACGCTGGCGACCGTCGAGGAGTTGGCGCGCGAGGAGCTGGGCCTCCAGGTGATCGAGCGCACCATCGACAGGTCCGAGCTTTACATAGCGGACGAGGTGTTGATGACGGGCACCGCCGCGCACGTGTCGGCCGTGATCGAAATCGACCGCCGCCCGATCGGGGATGGCCAGCCCGGAAAGGTCACACGCCAGCTGCAGAAGCTGTACTTCGACGCGATTACCGGCCGCCTGCCGAAATACGAGCGCTGGTGCACGCCGGTTTCGATGCGGGAGACCTCACCCCTGGCCCCTCTCCGTTAACGGAGGAGGGGACCCATCTCGGGGGAGAGGAGTGATAGCCAGAGAAGCAGGGTGGAACACGTCGCGGCGGTTCTCTGAGCGGCTGGAGCTGGCACTTCGGAGGCCGGCGACGGCGAGAAGCTCACCACGGGCTGGCTCGCGCGGAGACTGCCGCCAGCACGCCATCGAACGCCATACGCCGCATTCGCCGTCGCGCGGCGAGGCCGGTGATCGAGTCCGATGGTTCAAGTCACCCTGAGAGCCAGGAGGAAGACCTGATAGCCCGGCGCCAACTCGAGGTCCAAGGCCTCCGGGTCCCGCGTCCCTCGAGTGACCAGGTACTCGAGGACCTGATTGCCCCTGACGAGGCAGTCCGTCACGCGGCTCTCACTCAATCCGCCTTGCCCGGGAGGGGGCCAGGGGGTGCGGCTTGCCTTCCGTGACCGTCTTTCGGCCCGGCTCGAATATCGGCGCACTGTACGGCGCCGCGGTCGTGCTGGTGTGCTATGCCCTTGCCGCGCTCATGCTGTTCAAGGGGCTGACTCAGGAGGTCGAGTTTTCGCAGCTCTTTCCCTTGCTCGCCGGCGGCTTCTTCCTCGGCCTGGGCTCGCTGTACCTCTACTGGACCTGGGGATGCCGCTCCCTTCGCTACGTCGTCGACCGCAACGCCCTCTCGATCCGTTGGGGTGGGATTCAGCAGGTCGTGCCCCTTCACAGGATCGAGCGCCTGGTGCCCGCCGAGGCGGGTGAGAACCCGTCGATCGAGGGCGTGAACTGGCCGGGCCACCATGTCGGCCGGGGCTTCGTGCCGATCATGGGCGGCGACGTCCTTTTTTACTCCGGGCATCGTGACATCGGCGAGGTGCTGTACCTGCAGACGGACGAGGAGACGTACGCGATCTCCGTGCCAGACCACATCGTCTTCGCCGAGACGATCCAGGCGGCGCAAGCGCGCGGACCCCTCTTCGAGCAGAGGCAGGCCGTCCACCGCTGGGGGATACCAGCGCAGTCTTTCTGGATCGACGCGAACGCCCGCTTGCTCGCGGCGGCCCTCATTGCCTCTTTCGTTGCCGTGCTCGCCTACGTCCTGCACGAGTACCCCGGGTTGCCCCAGAGCGTGCCCCTCCGCTTCCCGGCCCTGGGCGGAATCGTGCGCGTCTCTGACAAGTCAGAGCTGCTGGACATCCCGCGCTCCGGCCTTGGCTTCATGGCCGCGAACTTGACGCTCGCCGTGCTGCTGCATTCCTGGGAGCGGATGGTCGGCTACGTCCTCTTGCTGGCCGGCATCGCCGTGCAGGTGATGCTGCTCGTGGCGGCTGTCGTCGCGGTGGCCTGACATGCTGCCAGGCCCCCTTGGGGCTGCGCGCGGCGCGACTCTGACCCAAGCACCGGCGTCCGCTATCCTGAATCCCGTGACCGACTACGATGTCATCGTCGCGGGCGGCGGGCCTTCAGGCAGCAGCGCGGCTATCCACCTGGCCCGCGGCGGGGCGCGCGTGCTCCTGCTGGACAAGGCAACCTTCCCGCGTGAGAAGCCCTGCGGCGGCGGCGTGACGGCGCGCGCCCTCGCCCAGGCGCCCGTTGACCTCACGCCGGTGGTCGAGCAAGAGGTCGACACCGTGCGCTTCAGTTATCGCCTGGGCTCGTTCTTCGACTACCGCTACCCGAGGACCCTGGTTTACATGACTCAGCGGCTGCGCCTGGACGCCTACCTGGTCGAGCAGGCGGAGGCGGCGGGGGCGGAGGTGCGACAGGACGTCCCGGTGCTCGGCGCCTACCTCGCGCCCGCTCGCGTTACCGTCCGCACCCGCGAGGGCGACCTCAGTGCGCGCGTCCTCATCGGTGCGGACGGGGCGAACGGCGCCGTGGCGCGCTCCCTCAACCTGAGTCCGGCCCCGGACCCGCCGGTGGCGCTCGAAGCCAACTTCCCTTATGAGCCCGGCCAGCAAGCCGATCCTCCGAGTCCAGATTCCAGGGCCTGCATTCCGGACCCCTGGCGCGGCGTCCTTGCCCTCGAGCTCGGTAGCATGTACGGCGGCTACGGCTGGTCCTTTCCCAAGGCCGACCACTTCAACGTGGGCTGCGGTGGCTGGCGGCTCGAAGGCGGCAGGCTGCGCGAGCACCTGGCGGCCCTCGCGCCGCACTATGGCCTCGACGCGGCCAGCATGCGCAACCTTCGCGGCCACCACCTGCCCACGCGCGAGGGTTCGCGTCCGGTGTCCAAGGGCAACGCGCTCCTGGTCGGCGACGCCGCGGGCCTTGTAGACCCGATGTCCGGAGAAGGCATCTACTCCGCCTTCGTGAGCGGCCGCCTGGCGGCGGAAGCAGTCCTGCCCTATCTCCGCGGCGTGACCAAGACCCTGTCCGCCTACGACGCGGCCGTCGAGCGCGAGATGATGCCGGACCTCCGCGCGGCCGGCCTCCTGCGGGACGCTTACCACTACCTGCCGGGGCCCAGTTACCGGCTCATGCAGCGCTGGCCCTACCTGCGGGAGTCCTTGTGCAAGCTCATGCTGGGGGAAAAGACCTACGCTGGCTTCTTGCGGGAAAGCGGCCCGTTGCGCGCCCTGGTGAGCATAGTCGCGGCCCTTGGTCGGCGGGAAAGGCGCCGCCGCGAGGCCCGGCTGGCACTGCGGGTCTCCGCGCGCGCGTCGATGGCCAGGTCCTAGCCGCCGCCTCCGCCGGCGACACCGGCGCCGCCATCGACCGGAAGCGAGACGCCGGTGATGAACTTCGCCTCGTCCGAGTGCAAGAAGAGGGCCGCGAAGGCCACATCCCAACCCGTGCCCATCCTGCGCCCGAGGGGGACGCGGCTGTCGCGCTGGGCTATGAGTTGCTCCCGGTCAGCGCCGGCCGCGACGCGCGCCTCGATGGCCATCGGGGTGTTCATGAGCCCCGGGAGGATGCAGTTCACGCGGATGCCGTAGCGGGCATTCGCCGCCGCCAGGTTCTCGCTCAGGGCGATGACAGCCGCCTTCGTGGTCTTGTAGCCCACGAAGGGGTAGTTCGAACGCGCGGCCATCGATGAGATGTTGACGATCGAACCCCTTCCTTGCTCGCGCATCACGGGCAGGGCATGTTTGCAGGCGAGCCACATCCCGCGCAGGTTGGTCGCGACGATGCGGTCGAACGCCGCGACCTCGAGTTCGGTCGCGGGGGCGTCGTTGAGGGCGACGCTGGCGCCGACGTTGTTGTGCAGGATGTCGATGGCGCCGTAAACGGCCATGGCCGCTCCGACCATGTCCTTCACGGCCGCTTCGTCCGTGACGTCGGCCTCGACCGCTGTGGCTTCGCCCTTCTCGGCCTCGATCATGGCGACGGTCTCGCGTGCGGAGTCAAGGTTGCGGTCGGCGACGACGACGCGCGCGCCTTCTCTGGCCAGGAGGATAGCGGTGGCACGGCCGTTGCCGATGGTCTGGCCCGGCGTCTGCCCGCCGCCAACGACTATCGCTACCTTGCCCTCTACCCTTCCCGGCATCGCCTGCAGATGCTAGCGGCGCCAGGGGCGAGAGTCCAGCGGCGGGGATGCGCAGCAGCGATAGCGCCTGGTCAGGCGCCTGGCGTGGTGAGGCTAGCAGCCGCCTCATAGGCGGCGCGTAGGCGCCGTGTGATGTCGCCAGGCCGGCCGCCGCCAACTATCGTGCCGTCGATGGCAACGACGGGAAGGAGGCCGGCAATCGCGTTCGTGACGAAGACCTCCCGGGCGGCGAGCAAGTCCTCCAGCCGCAGGCTTCTCACGGCGGGCCTGACCCCGGCATCAGGCGCCAGCTCCAGCACCGCCTCCCGGGTGACGCCGCCAAGCGCGCCGTCTTCAACCGGCGGCGTGACGACTTCGCGCCCGATGACGGCGAACACGTTCGTCACGCTGCCTTCAGCGACCAGTCCCTTCGTGTTCAAGAGCAGCGCTTCGTCCGCTCCCCGGCGCCGCGCTTCGTCCCGGGCATGCACGTTCTCGGCGAAGCTGGTCGTCTTGAGCCGCGCGAGAGGGGACGTCTCGTTCCGACGTTGGGCCGCTGTCGCGAGGCGGATGCCGGCCTCGTACGACTCCTCAGGGTAGTCGGTGCTGGCGCGGGCCTGGATGAGGAGGTTGGGGCCGCCCTCGGGATCGCCCGCGGTCAACGTCAGGCGGACGCGGGCGTCATCCAAGGCCGCGAGCCTCGCGAGGTCGGAGACGGCCTTGCCCAGGCCGGGGAGGTCGAGGGGGACCTCTATGCCGAACGCTGCCGCGCCGGCGCAAAGCCTCCGAAAGTGGGCGTCCAGCCGGTAGACCCGCCCCTTCCGGGCACGAAAAGTCTCGAAGACGCCGAGGCCCAGGAGGACGCCGCGGTCGCCCGCCGGTACGAGGGCGTTGTCCTCGGGCAGCAAACGGCCATTGAAGTAGACCCAGGCCATCAGTCCGCCGCCAGTACGCGCGCCAGGGCCGCGCCCTTGTCCAGCGTCTCCTGGTACTCGGCTTCCGGGTCCGAATCGGCGACGATGCCGCCGCCAACGTGGAAGTAGGCGCGCCCTTCCTTGATGACCATGATGCGGATGGCGACGTTGAGGTCGACGCGTCCGTCAAAGCCGATGTAGCCCATCGCGCCCGTGTAGGGGCCACGGGCGACCGGCTCCAGTTCGTCGATGATCTGCATCGCCCGCAGTTTGGGCGCGCCGGTCACCGAGCCGCTCGGGAAGGTGGCGCGCAGCAGGTCGATGGCGTCGCAGTCGGGACGAAGGCGGCAGCGCACCGTGGACACCAGGTGGTGCACGCTGGCGTAGCTCTCCAGCCCGAACAGCTCCGGTACTTCGACGCTGCCCACCTCCGCCACGCGGCCGAGGTCGTTGCGCTCGAGGTCGACGATCATGAGGTTTTCGGCCCGGTCCTTCCCGCTGGCCATGAGGTCGCGGGCCAGCGCCAGGTCCTCCTGGGCGTCACGCCCGCGGGGCCGTGTGCCCTTTATGGGCCGCGTCTCGACGACTCTGCTCACGGGGTCGTAGTGAAGAAAACGCTCCGGCGAGCTCGAAAGTAGCGTGAAGTCCGGGAAGGTGAAGATTGCGCCGTAGGGGGCCGGCGATAGGCGGCGCAGGGCCCGGTACACCTCGATGGGGGGCCGGGGGCAGTCAGCCTCGAAACGCTGGCTCAAGTTCACCTGGTAGATGTCGCCCGCGCGGATGTAGTCGAGGCAGCGCGCGACCGCTCTCCGGTAACCGGCGCGAGAGAAGCTGGACGCGAGCGCATCGAAGGGCGGATGGCGGATAGAGGCCCCAACTCCGGGCGCGAAGACGCCTGGGTCGAAGACGGCAACGTCCTCGTAGAAGCCAAGGCTGCAGTCTGGGAGGCCGAGGTCCTCCGCCGCCATCGACGGGAGATCCTCGATGTGGCGCGCGAGACCGAAGCCGAAGTAGCCGGCGACCATGCCGTCCCGGCCGGCCCGCTCGTTCAGGAGGCCGCGGAGCACCTCGAATGGGTCAGCATCGAGGCAGGTGCGGCTCCCGCCAGGGCTCGATAGCTCGACGCGGCGGCCCCAGCAGCGCATTACGAACGAGGGGCGCCTGCCGGCGAAGGAGTGGCGGCCCTGGCGCGCGTCGGGGAGCGAACTATCGAGCCAGAAACCCCAGGGCTCCGAGCCGACCCGGGCAACCGCTTCGAGGTCAGGACTGATCAGGGTCACCCTCCGCATCCGGATACAGGCCCACGACGGTAGCGTACAGGACTGGAGGCACCCATCGGCCCGCAGACGGCGCCTTCTTGCCGGCGACCGCAGGTTAGCTAGATGCGCGTAACGTGCATCATGAAGGTGGACGCAGTGCCGTGATCCACTATGCGTCGTGATCGCTGCGCTGGAGGAAAGCAATGGGGGAGTTGAGGACCCGCCGGCTCGGGCGCACCGGGCTGTGGCTGCCAGAGCTGGGCCTTGGCGCCATGGACACGCCGCAGTCCAGCGAGGGCCTGGAGACCCTGCGGGCCGCCTACGACCAGGGCATCCGCTTCGTGGACACGGCGCGCGGCTACGCCGGAAGCGAAGCCCTGATCGGCCAGTTCATCAGGGAGCATGGCGGCTCGCCCTTCGTGCTCAGCTCGAAGACCTTCAGCCATTCGATCGATGGCAGCCAGAGGGACGTAGACCGGTCCCTGGCCGTGCTGGGCGTCAGCTCTATCGACCTGTACCAGCTCCACGACGTCCGCACCGACGAAGCCTGGCGGGAGGTCATGGGCGAAAACGGCGCGCTCGCGGGCCTGAGGATCGCCCAGGAGCGCGGCCTTGTCCGCTATCTCGGCATCTCCTCGCACAACCTGGCGCTGGTGGAGCGGGCGGTCCTCTGCGGCGAGTTCGACGCCGTCATGCTCGAATACTCGGCCTTCTTTCCCGAGACAGCGCCACTCATCGACCTGGCTGCCGAGCACGACGTCGGCGTCATCGTCATGAGGCCGCTCGGCGGGTCGGGACGCATGAGCGTCGTGCGGAGCCGTATCGCCGGAGGGTATACCGGCCCCCTGACGCCTGCAAACCTGCTCCGCTACGTCCTATCTCACCCGGGCGTCTCAGTCGCCATACCTGGGGCGCGCCACCCCTCACGCATCGTCGAGAACGCCGCCACCGCCCGGTCCTACGAGCCGATGAGCGAGCAAGAGCGCCGCGAGCTCGAAGCGGAGGCGGCGGCCCTCTACTAGTCGTACGCGGGGAAAGGCCCCGCCGTCATGCCTCCGTCGACGACGAGGTCGTGGCAGTTGATGTAGGCGCCATCGTCGCTGGCGAGGTAGAGGACGGCGTTGGCGACATCGCGCGGCAGGCCGGTGCGGTGGATGGGGTTGGCCCTGGCCAGGTTCTCCTTGAGCTTGCGCATCTTACCCTCGTTGTGCCCGGGCTCCAGTTGGCGGGCGGCCTCGGACCCGCCGTAGAAGATCGGCGTCGCGACGCCGCCGGGCGACACGCAGTTGACGGTGATGCCGTACTTGCCCAGTTCCATGCCCGCGACCTTCGTGAGCTGGGTGACGGCCGCCTTGGCGGCGCTGTACAGGTACTGGCCCGTATTGGTGCGCAGGGCGGCGATGCTGGAGTTGTTGATGATGCGGCCGTGCTGCTGTGCCTTCATCACCGGGATCGCGTGCTTGATCCCGAACACGACGCTGCCGACGAGGAGGGCCATGGCGTGCTCAAACTGCTCCCAGGTGACAATCTCCGGCGTGCCTCCCGTGGGTCCGCCGGCATTGTTGAAGAGGATGTCCAGCCTGCCGAAGGTGGAGGTCGTGAACTCGACCGAAGCGCGGATGTCGTCCTCGCGCGTCACGTCGGCGCGGAAGTAGCGCGCGTCCGGGCCGAGGCGGGCGGCGATCGCCTCGCCGCTTTCCACCGAGCGGCCGGTGAAGACCACGCGGGCGCCCTCTTCGAGAAAGCGCTCGACGGTCGCCTCACCGATGCCGCTGGTGCCGCCGGTGATGAGGGCAACCCTGCCTGCGAGCCTGCCTGTCATGCCCGAACCCTCCCGATTGAACTGGCCCTGATTTTCGCGCATCGGGCTCGTACACCGAACTCTGAAGCTCCGGCGATTCGAGGCGACTATCTTGCGATAGAAATGACAGGTACAGGGGAGAATCGAGGGCTAGCCCGTTGACAGACCGTTAACTTGAAATTAATCTGTGCTTGCTGTCACAATCACAAATGCCGGGAAGGCCAGAAGGGGCAAGGAGAACATGCAAGCCGCACTCCCTCGGGTATGTCCGCGCTGCCGCGGCTCGATGATCGTCGAGAGAGACTGGTACGGATCGTATAGCACCTGTATCTGTTGCGGCTTCGTCAAAGAAGCAGTTTCTTCCCCGGCAATCGACCTGATGCTCGAAGACGAAGAGGGCCACGGCCGCCAGCGCCGGCGCCAGCCCTCGCACGGCAAGCTCCGACTCTAGAAGCCCAGGCCCCGCCCCCGCACAAAGTCACGAGACCCGAAGAGGGTCTCGTTTGCTGCCGGCTGCGAAGCTCTCGCCGGACACAGTCAGGCCCTCGCATGGGCGAGGGCCATCGTCCGCGACTGGTGCCCGCCGGCTAAGGTCATCTCATTACTGAGTGCTGACGACGCCGTTGCCAGCCGCGACCTTGATCATCTTCGGCCGGGCAGCCTCGGCCTTGGGCAAGTGGAGGTTGAGGATGCCGTTCTCGAAGCGGGCCTCAGCCTTGTCCGCGTCGACAGAGTTCGGCAGCGCGATCGCGCGGTGGAAGGAGCCGTAGCGGATCTCCCTGCGATAGTAGTCGCGCTTCTGCTCTTCGGCCTGCTCCTTGTGCTCGGCACGGATGTTCAGGACGTCGTTCTGGATCGAGACCTCGACCTCATCCGGCCTCACCCCCGGGAGGGCGGCCTTGACGTCAACCGCCGTGTCGGTCTCGGACACCTCAACCGGGAAGCTGTACTCGACCGGCAGCTGGTCACCGAGGAGGCGCCACGGGCGAGAGAAGCCTTCCTCGAAGAGCCGGTCCATGGTCGTGCGGAGCTCGCTGAACGGGTCCCAACGAACAAGGTTTGTCATCTTCAGTCCTCCTCGTTGCTGGTTTGCCGGCGGGCCTGCCAGCGCCTTTTCCGTCGCCTAATTTAGCGCGGTTGCGCCCTCATGTCAAGGAATTAGTGGCCAATCTTGATAATGTATTTATCAGGGAGACTGCTCACCACATTGACAGCGCGTCGGGCAGGGGCGTACACTGCCCTTGGACTGAGGGCCGGCAATGGCGAAGGACTACTATCAGACACTCGGTGTCAACCGGAACGCGACGGAGAAGGAGATCCGCTCCGCCTACCGTCGCCTTGCCCGCAAGCTGCATCCCGACATCAATCCGGGCGACAAGGCGGCCGAGGCGCGGTTCAAGGAGGTGAACGCAGCCTACGAGGTCCTCTCCGACCCCGAGAAGCGCAAGAAGTACGACCTCTACGGCGACGACTGGGAGCATGCGGAGGAGATTGAGCGCGCCCGGCGCGGCAGAGGTCGCACCTTCTACGACTTCGGGGGCGCGCCCGGCGGCTTCCGGACCTTCACGTTCGAAGGCGACCCGAGCGAGATCTTTGGCGCCGATGACATTTTCAGCGGGCTGTTCGGCGGCCGAAGGACTCGCGTCCGCCCGCGCAACCTCAACGTCGAGCAGCCAGTGCAGGTGTCGCTCGAAGAGGCGTACAGCGGCACCGTCCGGACCCTGCTCCTGAACGCAGACAACGGCGGCCCGCCGCGCCGGATCGAGGTGAAGATCCCCGCGGGTGTGCAGACGGGCTCGCGGGTGCGTGTCGCCGGCGAGGGCCTGCAGGAGGGCGGGCGCAAGGGCGACCTGTACTTGATCGTCGACGTCCTGCCCCACGAGCGTTTCGAGCGAAAAGGGGATGACCTCTACGCCGACATCGACGTGCCCCTGAGCGTCGCCGTCCTGGGCGGCGAGGTCATGGTCGAGGCCATAGGGCGCCGTGTGGCCCTGAAGGTGCCGCCTCTGACCCAGAACGGCCGCGTTATCAGGCTCGCGGGCCTCGGCATGCCGAAGCTTGGCTCCGACCAGAAGGGCGACCTTTACGTCCGGGTGCGGGTGCGGCTGCCGGAAAGGCTCGACGACAAGAGCAAGAAGCTGTTCGAAGAATTGAGAGCGCTGGGGATATGAACCAGGTTGAATCTCAGGCAATGGACGCGTACTCGCGCGCCGTATCAGGCGCCGCTGAGCGCGTTGGCCCGGCCGTAGTGAGCGTCGAGGTGCGCCGCCGCCAGCAGCGGCAAGGGCGCGGCGGCCGGCCCGCCAGGGCGGGCGATCCGAACGCCTACGTTGCCACGGGCTCCGGCGTCATCTTCGACTCTCAGGGGCGCGTGATCACGAACGAGCACGTCGCCCGGGCAGCGCCGGCGCCGGACGCTATCTCCGTTGTGCTGGCGGACGGCCGTCGCTTTGCGGCGGTGGTCGAAGCCGCGGACCCGTCCGTGGACATAGCGGTGCTTCGCATCCCTAGCGCGCCGCCGGGGCTTCCCGTGGCGGAGCTGACTTCCGCGCCGCTAAAGGTAGGCCAGCTGGTGATCGCGATCGGCAACCCCTACGGCCTGAGCTGGACCGTGACGGCTGGCGTGGTCAGTGCCGTGGGCCGCTCGCTGCCCGTAGGTGGCGGACGGGAACTGAAGGACCTCGTGCAGACAGACACGCCGATCAATCCCGGCAACTCGGGCGGCCCGCTCGTCGATGCGCACGGGCGCGTCGTCGGCATCACGACCGCGGTGATGCCGTTCGCCCGCGGCGTTGGCTTCGCGGTGCCGACCTCCGCCGTACTCGGCGTAATCGCCGCGCATCGCGAGCGCCTGGCGCAGCAGGACCCGCCGCGATTCGGTATCAGCGGCGTCTCGACAACCATCGAGCCGGATGTGCGCAAGCGCCTGGGTCTCAAGCAGGAACGCGGCGTGTTACTGGTGGACGTACAGCCCGGTTCGGCTGCCGCGACGGCAAGCCTGAGGCCGCTGGATATCGTGGTCAGCATCGGCGACATGCCGGTGACAGCGGTCGAGGACCTGAAGCGCCGTATCGACTCGCTGCGCGCCGGCCGCAACGTCGAGGTCGCCTTCCTGCGCGAGGGCCGCCTGCGGCGCACGCACGTAGTCATCGGCGGAATGCCGCGAGGGATAGTCGAGGCAAGGCTGTAAGACGGCTGGGTACTGATGCGAATGGGCGGCGGGCGCCAGACCGCCGCCGGCGAATGAGGTACGGATGAACGACAAAGACTACAACAACGAGGAGGAACCGGCATTCATCATCAGCGTCGCGGCGCGGATGCTGGGCGTGCACGCGCAGACGCTGCGCTACTACGAGCGCGTGGGGCTGCTGACGCCCTCACGCTCGCGCGGGCGCATCCGCCTTTACTCGCAGGCGGACATCAACCGCATCCGCCAGGTGCAGCGCCTGATCGAGGACCTCGGTGTCAACCTGGCCGGTGCGGAAGTGATCATCGATATGAGCCGCAAGATCAAGGCGCTGGAGGAGGAGAACGAGGCGCTGCGCCTTGAGCTCCAGCGCCTGCGCGACCGCCGCCTGCCAGCGCCGAGGGAGTGAGGGCGTGAATCGGAAGCGGTCCGAAGAACGAGGAGTCGTTAATAGCTACATCGAGGCGTTGGAAGGTGTGGTGGTTGCTCCCCGGAGGAAAGCGATGGTTCGAGCAGCCCAGAGCGCTTCAGAAAAGTAGTGGGTGGAACGGGATCCCTCATTCGTCCGAATGACAGGACGGGAGGCCCTTGTTGATGCTTCTGGCATCGATGGATGCTTGGAATAGGTATCAGGTAGGTAATAAGCCATGATGAGACAGGACAGGTTCACGGAGCAGGCGCAGGAGGTGCTCGCCAACTCGCAGCAGTACGTGCGTGAGCACAAGCACCCCCAGTGGGATGTCGAGCACATCTTCCTGGCGCTGCTCTCGCAAAAGGACGGGCTGGCGCGCCGCGTCTTCGAGCGCCTCGGGGTCTCCGTCGATGACTTGCGCGAAAAGGTTTCGGCGGTGCTCAGCCGCGCGCCCAAGACCGCATACGACAGCGTCCAGATCTACGTGACGCCGCGTGTCGTGAGGCTCCTGGAGGCCGCGAACGCGGAGGCGGAGCGGCTCAAGGACGAATACGTCGGCATCGAGCACCTGCTGATCGCGATCTCGGATGAGCGCGATGGCGATTCGGCGCGCATCCTGCGCCAGGCGGGTGTCGACAAGGAGCGCATCTACCGGGCGCTTCAGGACATCCGCGGCAGCGCGCGGGTTCAGAGCCCGCGCGCGGAGAGCCATTACGGCGCGCTCGAGAAGTACTCGGTCGACCTCACGAAGCTTGCGCGCGAGGGCAAGCTCGACCCAGTAATTGGCCGCGAGGAAGAGATCCGCCGCGTGATGCAGATCCTCAACCGGCGCCAGAAAAACAACCCCGTGATCATCGGCGAGGCCGGTGTTGGCAAGACGGCGATCGTCGAGGGGCTGGCGCAGAAAATCGTCATGGAGGACGTGCCGGAGAACCTGCGCGGCCGCCGCGTGCTCGCGCTGGACATGGGCGCGCTTGTCGCCGGCTCAAAGTTCCGGGGCGAGTTCGAGGAGCGGCTGCAGGCCGTCATGGACGAAACGAAGAAGTCCGAGGGCGAGGTGATCTTGTTCCTGGACGAGATCCACCAGATGGTTGGTGCCGGCGGCGCCGAGGGCGCGATCGACGCCTCGACGATGATGAAGCCGGCGCTGGCGCGCGGCGAGCTGCACGTCATCGGCGCGACGACGCTGGACGAGTACCGGCAGTACATCGAGAAGGACGCGGCGCTCGAGCGGCGCTTTGCCCCGGTATATGTCGACGAGCCCTCGGTAGAAGAGACGATCGAGATCCTGAAAGGGCTGCGCCCGAAGTACGAGGCGCATCACAAGGTGAAGATCGATGACGCCGCGCTAGAGGCGGCGGCGCGCCTTTCGCACCGGTACATCAGCGACCGTTTCCTGCCGGACAAGGCGATCGACCTGATCGACGAGGCGGCTTCGAAAAAAGTCATCGACGCGCAGTCGATGACGCCGGAGCTGCGCGACCTCAAGCGGCGACTGGACGAACTGAGCAGCGAGGTGGAGGCGGCGGCGAACCGCCAGGACTATGAGGCGGCGGCGCGCCTGCGCACCGAGGTCCTGAAGCTGAAGGACGAGTACGAAGCCAAGAAGGCGGAATGGGAGCGCACGGAAAAGATCGACACGAACGTCACGGCAGAGGACATTGCCGAGCTCGTGGGCAAGATGACCGGCATCCCGGTGTCGCGCATGCTGGAGGGCGAAGCCGAGAAGCTCCTGCACATGGAGGAGGCGCTGCATCAGAAGGTCATAGGCCAGGACAAGGCTGTGGAGGCGCTCTCGGACGCCATCCGGCGCGCCCGCTCCGGCCTGAAGGACCCGAAGCGGCCCATCGGCAGCTTCATCTTCGTCGGCCCGACAGGCAGCGGTAAGACCTACCTGGCAAAGGTGCTCGCCGAGTACCTGTTCGACGACGAGGACGCAATGATCCGCATCGACATGTCGGAGTACGGCGAGCGGCACACGGTGTCCCGCCTCATCGGGGCGCCGCCCGGCTACGTGGGCTACGAGGAGGCTGGCGGCCTCACCGAGGCCGTCAGGCGCCGCCCCTACAGCGTCGTGCTGTTCGACGAGATCGAGAAGGCCCACCCCGAGGTGCTGAACGTACTCCTGCAGGTGATGGAGGATGGCCGCCTGACGGACGGCCACGGGCGCACCGTGGACTTCCGCAACACGGTCATCATCATGACCTCCAACCTGGGCACGCGTCAGGATACGCGCGGGGCCCTGGGCTTCGGGGTGGAGCGGACGAAGAACGACCAGGAGCGGGACCGCCTGCACCAGCGGGTGGAGCGCGCGCTGCACGAATTCCTGCGGCCGGAGTTCCTGAACCGCGTGGATGACATCATCATCTTCGAGCCGCTGACGGAAGTGGAACTGCGCCGCATTGTCGACAACATGCTGGCCGAAGTCGGCGAGCGGCTGGCGGAGCGCCGGATCACGATCGAGCTGACCGATGCGGCCAAGGACGAGCTGGTGCGCGAGGGCTACGACCGCGTCTACGGCGCCCGGCCGCTGCGCCGGACGATCGAACGCAGAGTGGAGAACCCGCTCTCGAAGCGCATCCTGGCCGGCGAGTTCTCGGAGGGGGACCACGTGGTAGTCGACTTCGGCGAGGGCGGCTTCACCTTCACCCGCTCCGCGCCAGCGCCTCCGCGCGAACCC
>DATLYJ010000031.1 GCA_035574915.1 Dehalococcoidia bacterium
GAGGCGGCGCGCCCAAACGCCCAGGCACTCTTGCGTATAGCACGATTGAGGCGACGCCCTGCCCCAGTGCAGGCGGACGTAACCCCAGTCCGCCGTCTTCCAGTCGGCGGTCGCTAACGCCTCGCCCCTGTCGGCGAGGCAGAGGGCGGCGCCCCGGTCGGCGAGCGCCTGCCGTACGTCTTCCCTGCGCCAGGAGTCGTCACGGAACTCCACGGCGAGCCTCACGGCCCGAGGAAACGCCTGCAGTGCGTCCTGGAGACGAGCCACATCGGCCTTCATTCGCGGCGGCAGCTGCAGCAGCACGGGCCCCAGCTTGCCGTCGAGTCCGCGCGCAACCTCCATGAACCGGTCGACCGGGTCCTTTGGGTCGCGCAAGCGTTTCAAGTGGGTCAGGTAGCGGCTCATCTTCAGGGCGAAGACGAACCCTTCGGGGGTCCTGGCGCACCAGTCCTCGAAGACGGCGCGCCGCGGCAGGCTGTAAAACGTGTTGTTGACCTCCACCGTCTGGAAGCGCGCGGCGTAATGCTCCAGCCACTCGCGCTGCGGCAACCTGGGCGGATAGAACGCCCCGCGCCAGTGCCTGTACTGCCAGCCGGAAGTCCCGATGTAGACCGTCATGTCCCCCAACCTAGCGCAAGCAGGCTTTCGTGCGCGGGGGACGAAGGGCGCCGGGGCTACAGGGCCCGCCCGTCATCCCTGGCGAGGAGGGCGCCTATGGCGTCCGGCTCGCGGCCGGACTTGTCGAACCGCGTGCCGGCGTTCGACTGCACGGCAGACTGCATGAGGAAGGCCGAAGCCTGCACCAGGACCAGGGACACGAAGCCAACGACGGCAGCAAATGCCACTGCCGCCCCGGCCGTGACCACCGGCTCGCCGTTTTCCAGCAAGTGCGTATAGGAGGACTCCTTCGGCAGGCGGAGGGCCAGCAGGACGTTGAGCGCCGCGAAGGCCGCCGACGTCAGGGCCGCGAAGGGCAGCTGCCAGGCCGAGACGCTAACCGGCCGGCGCGTAAGCCGGACGAGGCCGCGCAGCAGGAAGAGGTTCGGCGTGCCGGTGGCGAAGACCGCGATCAGGCCTGCCACAGTCGGGGTCCAGTCCGGGAACTGCAGGATCTCCGCCGCGCCCCAGGCCCTGAGCGACTGGACGGCCAGGAAGGCCGCGCTCAGGACGACGAGCCCCGGTATCGAGCACACCAGGACGCGGGCCGTGAATGACGGCGGCCGCTCGACAGCAGCCCCGGCGGCGCTCACTTGGCGCTCGCCCTCTCTACCGCTTCGAAGAAGCTGGCGACGATCTCGTTGAACGCGTCCGCCTTCTCGAAGTAGACGCTGTGGCCGGCGCCCGCGACTTCGGCGAAGCGCGCGCCCGGTATCAAGGAAGCGGCGTGCCTGATGATCTGCGGCGAGACTATCGCGTCCTTCTCGCCCACCACGAACTGCACCGGCACGCGCAGCGCCGCAAGCTTCTCGGTAGTCGCGACGTAGCGGGCGTCGCGTTCGCCGGCTGGTTGGGGGCGCGGCGGGTTCAGGGCCATGATCGAGTCGTACAAGAAGGCCATGTGCGGCCGCTCCACGCGCAGCTCCGGGGCGTAAGCGCGGCCGGCGAGGCCCTGCGGCTGGCCCTGGCTTTCCTGGAACTGCTGGCGCATCTGCGTCAGCGTCTCATCCGACATCGCGCCCGTTGTGTCGGCCATGACAAGCGCCTTGACCCGCTCCGGATAGGCGACCGTGAACCCCATGCAGGTGCCACCACCCATGGACTGCGCCACGAGGTAGGCGCGCTCGATCCCCAGGTGGTCCATCAGCGCCCGCAGGTCCTCCGGGTAGGCGTTCGCGCCGGGGCCGTTTTCCACGTCCGCGGTCCGGCCAAAGCCACGGTGGTCGAAAGTCACGCAGCGGTACCGGCTGCGGAAGAACGGCACCTGCTGCCACCAGGACAGGTGGTCCCCGCCCGCCCCGTGGGCAAAGACAATAGCCTCGCCTTCGCCATGCGTTTCGTAGTACATGCGGATGCCATTGATATCGGCCCAGGGCATAGCCTCTCCCCCTGCTGCGGTAGACTTGCCAGATTCTAACCCAGCCCTGGGAGGGTTACGGAAGGCGGCAGCGCCGCCGCCTCCAGCCCGCGCCTGGCCTCCAGCCGAACACGGCCTGGGCACATATGACCACGAGGCCGGGGCCCTCTCGTTCTGTCCCCCTCTATGAGGTAGCCTGCCCGGCCCCCGGCGCCGGTGGCGGCGCCTGCGGGCCAGACTCGCGCACACCGGCGGGGCGAATGCCAGCCGCGTCGAAGGCAAGACGCAGTCGGCGCCGCAGCTCGCCCTTTACCGGCCACTGCTCCATCGGCTCGGTCTCGCCCAGGACCCGTATCTCGACTGTCGCGTCCGCCAGCCGGTCGATGCGCAGCGCCCGCGGGGCCTGGCGGATCCGCGGCCCCCAGGCGGGGTCGCGGACCATCTCCTCGCCGACTTTGTTTATCACTTCGAACGCCTTGTCGATGTCCGCGTTGTAGGGAACCGACACGATGAGATTAACGCGGGAAAAGCCCTTCGTCTGGTTGCTCGCTGTCTTGATCTCGCCGTGCGGGATAAAGTGCACCACGCCATCGAGGTCCCGGAGCACTGTCCGGCGCAGGTTGATGTCCTCCACGAGGCCGGTAGCCCCGGCAATCGTGACCACGTCGCCGCGGGAGTACTGGTTCTCGAGAAGGATGAACATGCCCGTGATCACGTCCTTGACCAGGCTCTGCGCCCCGAAGCCCACGGCCAGGCCGAAAATGCCGACGCCCGCGATGAGCGGCCCGACGTTTAACCCTAGCTCGGGCAGCGCCATCAGGAACGCTATGAGGAAGACGACCACGACCGTGGTCCGATAGGTCACGTGCGTGAGCGTGTCGATCCGCTTCTGCACCTCTACGGGCGGCTGTCCGGCCATTTGCTCCCGCACCGCCACGCGTACCAGTGGCCCGATAAGGCGCGAGATGACGGTAACAGCGATCAAGGCGATGACGGCGATCAGTAGGATGCGCCCGCCGTGCGTCAGCACGTCCTCCAGGGCGCGGTCGGCATCAAAGCTGATAGCGGTGAGGGTCAGGCGCTCCATGCCGTGATGTTAGCCCGGGCCCGGTGGCCGTGAAATCCCGGGTTGCCCATCGCGCCCGCTTGTAGCATGGTGCATGGCACACGGAGCGCCGCGAGGGAGGCAGGCATGAACGACAGCGAGTACCGCAGCCTGGTCCAGGAAGACATCGCCCACCTGCTACATCCCCAGTACCACCAGGCCGACCACCAGAACGCCGTCATCTTCGACCACGGGGAGGGCGCCATCCTCACGGACGTGCGCGGCCGCCAGTACATCGACGGCCTCTCCTCGCTCTGGAACGTCGCCGTGGGCCACGGGCGCAAGGAGCTTGCCGCGGTCGCGGCCGAGCAGATGGGGCGCCTCGCCTTCGCCAACGGCTACGCCGGGTATTCGAACGAGCATGCGATCAGGCTCGCGGCGAAGCTCTGCGAGCTCAGCTATCCGAACATGGACGCCGTCTTCTTCGCGAACAGCGGCTCCGAGGCCAATGAGGTCGCCTTCAAACTGGCGCGCTTTTACCACTTCCTGCGCGGTAAGCAGGACAAGGTGAAGATCATCGCCCGGCGCGAGGCCTACCACGGTGGCACCCTGGCGACGACCGCCGCGACTGGCATGCCGCCTTTCTGGCGTGGCTTCGGCCCGCTCGACCCGACCTTCATCCGCGCCGGCACCAACTACTGCTACCACTGCGAGTGGAACAAGACCTACCCCGGCTGCGGCCTGGACTGCGCAGTGGCCATCGAGGACACGATCATCCGTGAGGGGCCCGATACGGTCGCGGCCATCATCGCCGAGCCCGTGCACGGTGCGGGCGGAGTCATCCCCCCCGTGCCCGAGTACTTCCCCAAGCTGCGCGAGATCTGCAACCGCCACGACGTACTGCTCATCGCCGACGAGGTCATCACCGGCTTCGGGCGGACCGGCAAGTGGTTCGCCCTCGAGCACTGGGGCGTCCAACCGGACATCGTCACTTTCGCCAAGGCAGTCACGAGCGCGTACATTCCCCTCTCCGGCGCCATCGTCTCGAAGGAAATCCACCGGACCATGCTCGAGGCGCCGCCGGACATCCGTTTCATGCACGGCTACACGAACTCGGCCCATCCCACCGCCTGCGCCGTGGGGCTGCGAAACCTGCAGATCATCGAGGACGAAGGCCTGGTCGAAAACGCCGCCGTCATGGGAGAACGGCTGCTTCGAGGCCTGCGGCCGCTGCTGGAAGAGGACGGCGTCGGCGACGTGCGCGGCCTCGGCCTGATCGCCGGTGTGGAGCTTGTCGACGACAAGGAGAAGCGCCGGCCCTTTCCGGTCCAGTTCAACATCGGCGGCCGCCTGAACGCCGCCTGCCGCGAGCGGGGCCTCATCAGCCGTAACCGCAACGACAGCTACTTGCTCGCGCCGCCCCTCGTGATCACCGCTGACCAGGTCGACCGCATCGTCGATATCGTGCGCGAGTCCGTCCGCGAGGTAGTCGGGTGGGCGCGCAGGCAGAAGCTCGAGCCGTAAGGGCGAGCATCAGGAGCGGTAGCGGCCGGCCCGGGGCATCCTTTCTGCAGTGCGTCCGCGGCCGGTGCGCGCGGCGGGGCACGGCGCCGCACCCGGCTCCCGAAAGAAGCGTCCAGGTCCGGCGCTGCCGACGGGCAGGAGGTACGCCGCGCGGTCACGGCCACGGGGCCCGGTAGCTGCGCTGGCTGGCCCGTCAGCTCCTGAAGCTGAGCGCGTGGATCTCCGAAGCCGCCCGGAGGCCCGACTCGATCGCGCCCTGGATCCAGGCGTGGTACAGCGAGGCGTGTTCGCCGGCGAAGAAGATGCGGCCCTCGGGCGCCACGATGTCCTTGTAGAGGCGGGTTTGCTGGCCGGGGTCGAACAGGGCGAAGGCGCCGCCCGCGTACTCGTCGTCGTGCCACACCTTCGAAGCGCCGACCTCGAACTCGGCGGGGGCAGATGGGTGGAGCAGGGCGAGGTCCTCCAGGGCCTCCGTGATGCGCTGGTCCGGGGGCAGCGAGCCCCAACGCTGGGCATCGTCGCCCCAGGTGTAGCTGGCGAGCAGGACGCCGCGGCCCGTCTCGCGCCCGTGGTCCGGGTAGTAAGTGGCGCGGATCGGAAGGTCGCTGACGCTACCGCCGCCGAAGATGCCCTCGTCCTCCTCCCAGAACCGGCGCCGGAACTGCATCAGTATCTTCGCCGAGGCGTCGTAATGAAGCTGACGGATGGCGCGCTGCTTGCCGGAGGAGAAAGGCTTCAGGACCTCGATGTGCCGGAGCACGGGGAACGGCAGCGTCACGATGGCATAGTCGCCCGACTCCGAGGCCCGGCCGGCCGCGGTCCGGTAGTGCAACGTCACCCCGTCCGGTGACTGGTCGATGGCGACCACGGCGGCCCCGTAACGGATGCGCGGCCCCAGCTCCGGCAGGAAGGCGCGCGGCAGCAGGTCCATCCCGCCCACGATCTCCACCAGGTCGGTGTAATACCCGCCGACCTCCTCGCGCAGCAGCTCGAGGAAGGAGGAGTTCATGAGCGCCTCCTGCTGTGAGAGAAGGCCAAACAGCTCGATGTCATCTTCGCGCCAGCCCTGCGAGTCGAGGAACTCGCGCACCGAAAACTCGTCGTACTCGAGCGCTATCTGCGCCCAGGCGCCGGCGTTACCGGCCAGGCGCTCGCGAAAGGGCGCCAGGGCCGCATCCCAGAGCGCCAGGACGGAGTCGTCGCCTCGGAACTCGCGGTAGCGCTGCCTGACCCCGCCGATGTGCACGTAGGCGTCCGGGTTCGAGGACGTGAATGGGGCCGTTTCCAGCCCGAACTTCGCGACGTAGGCCATAGTGAGGTGGTGGCAGCGCGGCAGGCGCATTGCGCCAGCCTCGGCGTAGAGCCCCTCGCTGAACGGCGCCCGCAGCGTCTCGATCCGGCCGCCGACGCGCTGCCGCGCTTCGAGCACCGTAACTTCGTGTCCAGCGCGCGCCAGCTCGCGGGCCGCGCTCAGCCCGGCCATGCCAGCGCCCGCGATCACGACACGCAGGCGCCTCGCCGCCGCCGGCCGCAAGCCTTCTTCGATGATTCGCAGGTAAGGGTCCGTCTGCCCTTGCACCATGGCGGCCAGAGTCTATCAGAGGGCTCCCACCCCGCGGTCGGACGCCGCTCGGGTTACCTGACGGGCTTGTTAGAATGAGTCAGAGCACTTCTCTAGAAAGGCGCACCTTGGCGGACCGCGACAGCTTGCAGCAACTGAAAGAACGCATCTCGCACGCCCTGGTGCGTCTTTGACATAGCCTCCCTCGAAGCCGAGGCCAGCGCCCTCGAAGCGCAGTCCCTCCAGCCAGACTTCTGGTCCGACCCGCAGGCCGCACAGTCCAAGATGCGCCGCCTGGCCTCCATCAAGGGCACCATCGACACCTGGCGCGGCCTCGAGCGGCGCGTCTCGGAAGCCCTCGACCTCTATGAGCTGGCCGAGGCTGAAGGCGACCGCGAGGTCCTCGACCACCTCGACGAAGAGGTCGCGGCGCTGGCCGCTGAGCTGGACAAGCTCGAGTACGAGCTCGCCTTCAGCGGCCCCTACGACGAACGCAACGCCATCCTCGCCGTGCACGCCGGCGCTGGCGGCACGGAGTCGCAGGACTGGGCCCAGATGTTGCTGCGCATGTACCTCCGCTGGGCCGAGTCGCACGGCTTCGAGGCCGAAGTCCTCGACACTACCTACGGAGAGGAAGCCGGGATCAAGAGTGCGACGGTGGAGATACGCGGCAAGAACGCTTTCGGCTGGCTGCGCAGTGAGCGCGGCGTACACCGCCTGGTGCGCATCTCGCCCTTCGACGCGTCCAAGTCCCGCCACACCTCCTTCGCCCTCGTCGAAGTCATGCCGGAGGCGAACGATGAGGTCGAGGTCAACCTCGATCCCAATGACCTGCGGATCGACATCTTTCACTCGTCCGGCCACGGCGGCCAGAACGTCCAGAAGGTGGCCACGGCAGTGCGCATCACGCACATCCCCACGGGGATCGTGGTCACCTGTCAGAACGAGCGCTCCCAGAGCCGGAACAAGGAGTTCGCGATGCGCGTCCTGGAGGCGCGTCTGCTGGAGCGCGAACTGGAGCGCCGCGCCGAGGAGCAGGCGCAGATCAAGGGAGCGCACGTCGAGATGGGCTGGGGCAACCAGATCCGGAGCTACGTCCTCCACCCCTACAAGTTGGTGAAGGACCACCGCACCGGCTACGAGACGTCGAACGCCGCCGCCGTGCTGGACGGCGATCTCGACGGCTTCATGCACGCGTACCTCAGACAGACCATGGGTGAGAAGCAGCCTGCCGGAGAGCGCGCGTAATGCTGTTCCGCCTCCTGAGCCTGGCCCTGTTCTCGCTCGCCGCGGCGCTCTTTGCGCCATCGCCTGCCCTGAAGACAGCCCAGGCCGAAGGTATCGAGGCCATCTCGCAGAGCATCCAGAACCGCTTCCCGAACGGGCTGCAGTTCAACATCTTCGTCGCCGCCCGCGGCGATATCGCGGAGGCGCGCCTTCAGTACCGCGTCCTGCCCGAGACCATCCAGGCCACCGTCCGGGCGACCTGCACTCCCGGCGCTTCTTCGAACTGCACCGCCCAGGTAGGCAACACCGAGGCTAGCTACCTGGTGCCCGGCGCGACCGTCGAGTACGTCTGGGAGGTCCGAGATCAGGCCGGCGGCAGCCTGACGACCGCGCCCCAGACGACTCAGTACATGGACACCCGCTTCCGCTGGGAGTCGAAGTCCTCCGGCCGCATCACTGCCTACTCCTACTCAGGCAGTGACCAGACCATCGACGCCATCCTTCAGGCCGCGAACGAGACCGCGAGCCGCTTCGCGGCCCTCCTGGGCACCGTAATCGACTTCGATATCAAGGTCTGGGTCTACGCCAACCCCCGCGACCTTCAGGACGCGGCCGCCGGAAGCAGCGCCCGCGCGGGAATCCTCGAGGGCCAGGTCGTCGCGGCCGACACCGCCCTCGTGGCGAGGGACGAGCAGACGCTCGACACCGTCCGGCACGAGATCGTGCATGTCGTGGTCAGGCGCGCGAGCCGGGGCTTCATCGTGCCGGTGCCCACCTGGCTCAACGAAGGACTGGCCGTGTACTCACAGCGAGCCCTCAGCCCCGGCTGGCAGCAGGCCCTCGACCTGGCCATCCGCCGCAATCGACCCATACCGATCGAAAGCCTTGGGGAGTCGACCCGCAGCGGCACGGACTTCAGCCTCTTCTACGCCCAGTCCGGCTCGATCGTGAGCTACCTGGTCCGGACGTATGGCGACGACAAGTTCAGAGAGTTCTTTCAGTCTCTGCGCAACGACACGCTGAACAACGCCCTGCGTAAGGTCTACGGCTTCGACCAGTTCGGACTCGAGAACCAGTGGCGGAAGAGCGTTGGCCTGCCCGAGGTCACGACTCAGGGGAGCGGCAACACCGGCGGCGCCGGGACACTGCCGACCATCGTGCCCTTCGGCGCCCAGGGCTCTGGCAGCGGCTCGACTCCTGAGCCGGCCGGCGGGCCGCAGACCCGCGCGCCGGACGCTGGCGGCGGCGACGGCAACACGCTCGTGATCGCCATCGGCGCCCTCACGGCCGCGGCCGTGATCGCACTCCTCGGCGCCGGCGTCTACCTCGCGCGCAAGCGGGCTTAGAGGCGGCTGCCCAAACCGCCATCCGCGCAGCGGCCACGGCGCCGCGCTGGCCGCACATGCGACTGCCGCGCGCATCGCTCCGCCCGCGAGTACAATTGCCGCTGATGACGGCCGAGACGGAACGCGAGCGCATTCGCTCCTACCTGGTGTCCCAGGCGGAAAAGAAGACCTTCGCGGAACTGCGCCCTGCCGTCGAGGAGGGCAGGAACGCCCTCTATGCGGCCCTGGACGGCATCGGCGAGGAGCAGGCCCGCTTCAAGCCGCCCGGTGGCGAAGGGGAGGACGCGTGGTCGATCCACGAAGTCCTGCGCCACGTCATCCAGGGAAAGGAGGGCGTCGCCTTGCGGGTACGCGCACTCGCCCTCGGCGACCCCGCGCGCGGCAGCACGCCGGGCCGCCTCGTCGGCCGCGCGGACGCGTCGCTGGCCGACCTGGTGAGGGACCTCCAGGCTGCAGACTTCGCGCTCGAGCACGCCGTAGGCTCCGTAGAGGGCCGCGAGCGCCTCGACACCACGGCGCCGCACGCGTTTTTCGGCGAGCTCAACTGCCGCGCCTGGTTCCTCTTCCAGCGCATCCACGACCTCGACCACGCGCGGCAGATCGAGAAGATCAAGGCCATGCCCGGGTTCCCGCCGTGACGGGGCCCGCCGAGGACGTCCGCCAACGCGTCCGGAGCTATCTCCTCGGGCAGGCCGAAGCAAAGGGCTTCGCCGAGTTGCGACCTGCCGTCGAGGAGGCGCGGGCTGCGCTGATCGCCGAGGTCGAGCCACTTTCGGAAGCACAGGCCGCCTTCCAGCCGCCGGGCGAGGGCGAAGCCGGATGGTCCGTGAGGGACGTCCTGCGGCACGTGATCTTCGAAGAGGAAGACGTCACCCGCCTGATACTCCAGCTCGCGGCCGGCCATCCCGGTCCCGGGACGATAATCGGACGCCTGCGAGAGCGCGAAGGCGCGTCACTCGAAGCTCTGCTGCACGACCTCAAGGAGGCGCGCCGGCGCTTGCTGGCCACGGTCGAGGCGTTAGCGGGAAGTGAGCGCCTCGACGCTACGGCGCCGCACCCCTGGTTCGGTGAGCTGAACTGCCGCGCGTGGTTCCTCTTCCAGCGCGTCCACGACGGCGACCACACGCGGCAGGTCCAGGCGATCAAGCAGGCCCCGGGCTTTCCCGCCGCCTAGCGGACGGCTGGCCGGCGCGAAACGCCGTCCCCCGCCCGCCCTTCCGGCCCCGGCCGCCTCGCCGGACAAGCCTACCCGCCTCTGGCGGGCGGGCCTCATTCCTCCTGGTAGTACTCCATGCCAAGGTGCGTGATCTGCTCTTCGCCCATCAGCCAGCGCAGCGTGTTCTTCAGCTTCGTCTGCTGGATGAAGAGGTCGTGCTCCGGATAAACCGTCGGCGCGAACTGCGGGCTCTTGAAATAGAACGAGAGCCACTCCTGGATGCCCTTCAGCCCCGCCCGCTTCGCCAGGTCAAGGAAGAGGACCAGGTCCAGGACTAGCGGCGCCGCCAGGATCGAGTCGCGGCAGAGGAAGTCGATCTTGATCTGCATCGGGTAGCCGAGCCACCCGAAGATATCGATGTTGTCCCAGCCTTCCTTGTTGTCGCCGCGCGGCGGGTAGTAGTTGATGCGCACCTTGTGATAGACGTCCCCGTAGAGCTGCGGGTAAAGCTCCGGCTGGAGGATGTACTCGAGCACGCCGAGCTTGGACTCCTCCTTCGTCTTGAAGCTCTCCGGGTCGTCCAGTACCTCCCCGTCGCGGTTGCCGAGGATGTTCGTCGAGTACCAGCCGCTGACACCGAGCATGCGCGCCTTCAGCATGGGCGCGATTACCGTCTTGAGCAGCGTCTGGCCGGTCTTGAAGTCCTTGCCGCAGATCGGCACGCCCTTGTCGTTCGCCAGCTTCACCATTGCCGGGATGTCCACCGTCAGGTTCGGGGCGCCGTTCGCGAACGGCACGCCCTCCATCAGGGCGGCGTAGGCGTAGAGCATCGAGGGGGCGATCGTCTCGTCGTTCGACTCCAGTGCGGCCTCGAAGGCCTCCAGGTTCTGGTGCGCCGCGCTCTCCTCCATGAATATCTCGGTGGAGGCGCACCAGATCATGACCAGGCGGTCGCAGGCATTGCGCGACTTGAAGTCGCGTATGTCCTGGCGGATCGCCTCTGCCAGCTCGAGCTTCGAGTGGCCACGCTTCACGTTCGGGCCATCCAGGCGCTTCACGTAGTACTGGTCGAAGGCCGCCGGCATCGGTTCGATGCCCTTCAGGAAGTCCGCCACCGGCTCGATGTGCTCGTGGCGCTGCAGCACCCCGGCCCGGATCGCCGCCTCGTAGGCGTTATCCGGAAACGGGTCCCACGCCCCGAACACGAGCTGGTCCATGCCGGCCAACGGCACAAACTCCTTGATAAGCGGTGTCCGGTGCTCCGTGCGCTTGCCGAGACGGATCGTCCCCATCTGGGTCAGTGACCCGATCGGCTGCCCCAGGCCTCGCCGCGCCAGCTCGACGCCCGCCAGCAGCGTCGACGAAATCGCCCCGAGGCCGACGAGCAGCACGCCGAGGCGGCCGTCCGCCGGCGCTATAGGGTGGGGCTGCGGGGCCGTGAAGTCGCGTGGTTCCAAGATGACACCTCTCTGGCGCGCTAAGGACATGAGGGGCTGGTGCCACTGGGCCGGGATCCGCCCCGTGTGCGCCCAGTGCTCGATCGTGCTCTGGCGCCGCCCGAGCAGCGCCGCGAGCGCGCTCTGCCCGCCGAAACGGCGGATTATGCGCTCGGCGGCGTTTTCTTCGCGGA
>DATLYJ010000032.1 GCA_035574915.1 Dehalococcoidia bacterium
AGCGTTCACCACCGCCGCGATCGTCCGCGAGGTTGCCGAGGAGGAGATCGAGTTCACGGACGACGACCTGGAACCCGAGCAGGTCGACGACCTTGACCACGAGTTCGACCAGTCTGATCTTCGGCCGGCCCTGGCACGCCCCGAGAACGCCGACCTGGCCGCTTCGGCAAGGGCTGCAACTCATCTGGCCGAGAATGCGGTCCGGGCGCTCATGTGCAGGCCGCGCCTGACTCGCCAGGCTTTCGCCACCCTGTACCTACCCTTTGCCGCGTTCATCCCGGTGGAGAGCCTGGAGCCAGGGCTGGCCTGACCGCGCCCAGAGCGATACATACCCGAGCCCCGGAGCGTTGTAGATATAGGGCCATGCTTCGAAGTCTCCTGGTCCTCGCGCTCCTGCTCTTGCCGGCGTCCGGCTGCGCCGGCCAGGACCGCGGCGTCCTCCTCGAGTGGGACGCGGACGGCACCTCGGTCCAGATCTCGGACGAGAGCGCCGGCGCGCCGCCGCTGAGGACCGTCGTTTACGTCACCAACAACACCGACGTCGTCATCCGCAACGCCACCATCAAGCTCAGGGATGAGGGCGCAGAGCTTGCGGCCGGTCTCAACGTCGGCACCGTCACCAGCGTCTCGACGCAGTTCGAAGGCAAGAGCCGCGTCTGGCGTCTGGGGGACCTCGAGGCCGGCAAGCGTTACGGGCTCCCCATCGGCCTCTGGCTCTCCAGTGCCTACCTCAGCGCCGCGCCCGACCGCCTCGTCCTCTCCGTCGAGCTGATAAGCCCGGACCTGGCCCAGCCCCTGCGCAGCGAGCTCGCCCTCAGCGTCCGGAAGTGAGATGGACGCCGGCGCGCCGCGTTCGCGCAGCTTCGTCGATAGCGCCTTCCGTCGTATCGCCGGGCACCGTCCTGGCGCCAGGGATTCTGCCTGCGGTGGCCCATACCGCTCACGCGCTTGAACCAAGTACGCCGTTTCAGTAGATTCCCCCTAGTCCCTCGCCGGGAGGGCACGCCCGCGTCCGCGGGCTCCTGACGTTAGTTCGCACTGCTTCTTGTAGCGCAGGGAGGTCGGTAATGGATCTTGTGTGGCTCATCCCCGTCGCGGGGGCGGCCGCGGTGCTTTACGCCTTGTGGCTTGCCCAGGACGTGCTGCGGCGCGACGCGGGTACGCCAGCGATGCAGGAGATCGGCGGCATGATTTTCGAGGGGGCAATGGCCTTCCTCAACCGCCAGTACCGCACCATCGCCATCTTCGCCGTGCTCACCGCTGTCGCCATCGGCCTGATCGTCGGCGCCATCTCCGAAGGGGTGAAGGACATCATCCTCGAGGGCGGTGAGGTCAACTACGGCGAGGTCGAGGTCGGCCAGTGGACCGAGGGCCTGCTTACGAGCATCTCCTTCCTCGTTGGCGCTTTCTGTTCGGGTCTCGCCGGTTACATCGGCATGTTCATCGCTGTACGCTCGAACGTCCGCACGGCCGCGGCCGCCCAGCGCAGCCTCAAGGACGCCGTCACGGTCTCGCTTCGTGGCGGCGCCGTTTCGGGCTTCCTGGTCGTCGCGCTCAGCCTGATCGGCGTTTCCACCCTGTTCGCCGTATTCACCGAAGTCCTCGGCTATCCCGAGGCGATCACGCCGTTCCTGATGGTCGGGTTCGGTTTTGGCGCTAGTTTTGTCGCCCTTTTCGCGCAGCTGGGCGGCGGTATCTACACGAAGGCGGCCGACGTCGGCGCTGACCTCGTCGGCAAGGTCGAGGCCGGCATCCCCGAAGACGACCCGCGCAACGCCGCCGTCGTCGCTGACCTCGTGGGCGACAACGTCGGTGACTGCGCCGGCCGTGGCGCCGACCTCTTCGAGTCCATGTCGGCCGAGAACATCGGCGCAATGATCCTCGGAGTCGCCATCTACACGGTGACCCGTGACCTGGAGTGGATACTCTTCCCGCTGGTGCTGCGCTCCTTCGGCGTTTTCGCGACCATCATCGGCCTCAGTGCGGTGCCCCTCTTCACGAAGAGTGACGGCAACCAGGACCCGATGACGCCACTGAACTTCGGCTACTACGTGGTCTCCGTCCTCTCGGTCATCGGGTTGGCGATTACCACCAATGTCCTGCTCGGTGACGCCTGGTACTGGTTCTTCTTCTGCGGCCTCATCGGGATCGCGACTGGCATTGGCTTCGTTTACATAACGCAGTACTACACGGCAGGCACCTGGCGGCCGGTGAAGGAGATCGCGGAGGCTTCCCGAACGGGCCCTGCGACGAACATCATCATCGGCACCGCCGTCGGCTTCGAGACCACGGCGGCCACCGCCATCGTCATCGGCGGCGCCCTGGTGGCGTCGTTCCTGCTCGGCTCGAACGCCGACATTGCCGGCGTAGAGCCCTTCACGACCGGGATCTTCGGCACCGCCGTGGCCACGATGGGCATGCTGATGTCGGCGGCCTATATCCTGGCGATGGACACCTTCGGCCCGATCACCGACAACGCCGGCGGCATCACCGAGTTCTCAGGCGCTCCCGAGAGCGCGCGCCACATCACTGACGCGCTGGACGCCGTCGGCAACACGACCAAGGCCCTCACCAAGGGCTACGCCGTCGCGTCTGCCGGCCTGGCCGCCTTCCTGCTCTTCAGCGCTTACCTGGACAAGGTGAAGGAGCGCCTGGAGATCCCGCTTACGGCAGAGCTGCCCATCGACCTTTCGAACGTCGACGTGTTCGTGGGGGCGCTCCTGGGCGTGATGCTGGTGTTCCTGTTCAGTTCGCTCGCCATCCGCTCGGTCGGTAAGGTCGGCGGCGCGATCATCGAAGAGGTGCGGCGGCAGTTCCGCGAAGACCCCGGTATCATGGCCGGCACGTCCCGCCCGGACTACGCCCGCGCCGTCGACATCACGGCGAAGGCTGCCCTCCGGGCGATGGTCGCCCCCGGCCTCCTGGCCGTGGGCATGCCGGTAGCCGTCGGACTGGTGTTCCGCTTCGTGGTCGCTGACCTGCACGTCGGCGAGGCCGAGAACTCGGGCTGGCTCGCCGTTGCCGGCCTCCTGATCGTGGGCACCATCGGCGGGATCATCCTCGCCACGTTCCTGAACAACGGCGGCGGCGCCTGGGACAACGCCAAGAAGTACATCGAAGCCGGGGAGCTCAGGGACGCCTCCGGGGCCGTCATCGGCAAGGGCACCCCGACACACGCGGCCGCGGTCGTCGGCGACACGGTCGGCGACCCCTTCAAGGACACCGCCGGGCCGTCCCTGCACGTGCTCGTCAAGCTCCTGAGCACTATTACGCTGGTGCTGGCGCCGCTGTTCATCGCGACGTAGGCCGGAGGCGCTTTCGGGGACCAGCGACCTGGGGGCCAGGCTGGTCCCTGCTCTTTCACCCGTGCCCCGCGGACGGGAGCACCTTCGCTGCCGGTAGCCAGCCGGAGTAGCTCCCTGGCCACACGCCGTGGGGCGCGAGGCGCATGGTTGCGCCCGCCCCGAAGGACGGGGGCAGCGGACTACAATCGCTGCATGAAGACCGCAGCCGACGCCCTGCGCGAGATCGATGCGGCTGTTTCTGCCGGCCTGCCTCTGGAGGACGCGACTTTCTCCGGGGAGGAGCCCGTCCTGCCCTCGAGGTTCGCCCTGGCGACCGCGGGCGCTGCGGCCATTGCTGCAAGCGGCCTGGCCGCGGCAGCCCTGTGGCGCGAGCGCACCGGCCAGGGCCAGCAGGTATCGGTCGACCTCCGTCACGCCGCCGCCGCCCTGCGCAGCTCTTCCTACCTGCGCATCGACGGACGGCCTCCCGGAAGCCCCTGGGCGCCGATCTCCGGCTTCTACAGGACACGCGACGAGCGCTGGGTCCAGTTCCACTGCAACTACCCGCATCACCGCGACGGCGTGCTCGAGCTCCTGCGCTGCGAGAACGACCCGGAAGCGGTCCAGGCTGCCGCCCGGCGTTGGGACGCTCAACCTCTCGAAGACGCGCTTGCCGCCAACGGGATGTGCGCCGGCATCGTCCGCGCCCGCGCCGAGTGGGAGGCGCATCCTCAGGGCATCGCCGTGTCCCGCCTGCCGCTGATGGAAGTGCTGCGCATCGGCGACAGCCCGCCGGAACCCCTCCCGGAGGCGGCGAGGCCGCTGTCCGGCGTGCGCGTCCTGGACCTCACTCGAGTCCTCGCCGGCCCCACCGGCGCCCGGACCCTCGCCGAGCACGGCGCCGACGTGCTCCGCATCACCGCCGCGCACCTGCCCGCCCAGCCAGAGGTGGATGCTGACACCGGGCACGGCAAGCTGAGCGCGCGCCTGGACCTGCGCCAGCCGGGCGACCACGAGCGCCTGCTCTCGCTCGTGCGCGAGGGCGACGTGTTTGTCCAGTCCTATCGGCCTGGCGCTCTCGCCGGGCGCGGCCTGTCGCCGGATGCCCTGGCCGCCCTTCGCCCCGGGATCGTCTACGTGACGCTGGCTGCCTACGGCCATGAGGGGCCCTGGCGAGACCGCCGCGGCTTCGACAGCCTCGTGCAGTCTGTGAGCGGCTTCGTCAGCGAGCACAGTCTCGGTGGCCGCGTCTCCGGCGCCGCTGCTCCGCGGCACCTGCCGGCGCAGGCCATCGATTACGTATCCGGCTACTTGATGGCCTTCGGCGCCATGGTCGGGCTCCTCCAGCGGGCGCGCGAGGGCGGCAGCTACCTGGTGCGTGTCTCCCTTGCCCAGACCGGCCACTGGATCTGGGGACTTGGCTCCGCGGAGGACGAGCCTGCAGCGGCTTCCGGACTGTCCGAGGCGGATGTCGGCGCGCTCCTCGGCGAGTCGCTGTCGCCACTCGGCCGGCTTACCTTCATCCGGCCGGTGGTCGGCATGTCCGTGACCGAGCCAAGGTGGGACCGGCCCTCGGTGCCGCTCGACTACCACCCGCCGCAGTGGCCGCCAAGGTGACCACTGGGCGCATCCGCCGGAACCGGGCGTTTGACAGTCTCCAGGAGCGCGCATACGATTCTGATTGGCCGGCGGATCTGAGTTTGAACGGGGAAACACTGGTGACCGCGAACACCCGACACTCGGGCCTCATGGAAGGCGAGGAATCGAGGTGGGTGACGCTCGGGCGTGCCTGCGAGATACTCGGTGTCGATGAATCGACTCTGAGGCGCTGGGCGGACGCCGGCCGCCTGCGTGTGTATCGCACCCCGGGCGGGCACCGCCGCTTCTCCCTGGGTAACCTCCAGGAATTGCTGTCCGGCGATGGTGGCGGCCGCGCGCAGATCGGCCGAATGGCTTTCGCCAAGATCCGCCAGGAACTGCGCCGCGCGCGGCAGCAGGAGGGCGGTTGGTACGCCAGCCTCTCGGAATCCGACCGGCAGCGCTTCCGGGACCTCGGCCGCCGCCTCGTCGAGATGGTGGGCGAATACATGGACAAGCGCACCAGACAGCCGAGGCTGCTGGAAGAAGCGCACGAGATAGGCCTGGCCTATGGCCGCATCCTCATAGGCGCCGGGCTCCGGCTCCCGAACGCCGTCGAGGCCTACATCGGTTTCCGCAAGACCATGGACGAGACGACGCGCCAGGCCTCCACCCGCGAGGCCCTCCCGATGGAGGAGGCGCTGGACGCCTGCGGCCAGGTACACGCCCTCGGCGACCAGGTGCTTCTCGGCATCGCGGCCGCCTACGAGTTGCTGGCAACGCCCGGCGGAAAAGCCTGATGCCGGAACGGCGCAAGCCCACCCGCAAGCCGCTCGGTTTCTTCGACGCCCGCGACCGCATGGCGCACCTGAACAACGCCTACCGCGTCCAGGGTGGGCGCCCGCTCGACCCCATGTCCCAGCGCTTTCAGCGCGAACTCGCCGAAGTGGACTCTCCCGAGCCCGGCGAGGAACTCCAGGACGCCGAGCTCAGCGATGGCGAGCGCCGCCAGGCCATGGAGCGCGAGCGCCTCCGCCGCGAGCGCAGGGGCTAGCATCCTCTCTCGAGGCCAGCGTTATCGAGTCAGGCCGGCAGCTTCGGGTCGAGCGCATGGCGCACTTTGCCTCCGCGGGGCCCTGCCCATAGGCCGCCGTAGCACAGGCTCCTGACGCGACGCGGCGCCGCTCCTCGCCCGGATGGCGGCCTGCGTGATGCCCCAGGCCAGGTCTCGCCAGGTCCGGCGCCAACATCCGGACGGGTTTTTTCGGGCGTGAGTCCGGGAAAGCTCAGGAAACCTGTAAGAACTTGTCTAGAACCAGAGGATGGGTTCCCCTAGATTCTACTCAATACGTTTCTGATGTGAGTAGATTTAGGGAGCTTCTAGCTTTGGGCAACCGTGTCTGGGTCTCGATCGGCGAAGCGGCCCGCTTGATCGGAGTCAGCGAACCCACCCTGCGTAAGTGGACCGACTCGGGCCGCATTGCCGTGTTCAGGACCCCCGGCGGGCATCGGCGCTACCTCCGCTCGGAGATCGAGGCCTTTCGCCGGTCGCGTGACCAGTCGCTCATCGAGGAAGCCGAGGCCGGCGCGCCGCTGACTCACGGCTCCAGGGATGGCTTTCGCCGGTGAAGTACCGCAGCCTGGGCACGACCGGCATTGCCGTCTCCGAAGTTGGCTTCGGCGTCTGGACGCTCTCGACCGGTTGGTGGGGAGAGCACCAGCGCGATGAGGCCGTGCGACTCTTACGCCTGGCCTACGACCTGGGCATCACGTTCTTCGACACGGCCGACGTGTACGGCGGCGGCTACGGCGAGACCCTGCTCGCCGAAGCGCTCGGCGACAAGCGTTCAACCTGCGTGTTCGCCACGAAGGTAGGCTACGACTGGTACCACCACAGGCGGGAGTCCGGCCAGCGAGAGCACCCGCAGGACTTCTCGCCCGGCTTCATCCGCTTCGCCGTCGAGCGCAGCCTCGAGCGGCTCGGCACGGACTACATCGACTGGCTGCAACTCCACAACCCTCGCATGGAGGCGATCGGCGACGAAGCCCTGCGGGCCGAGATTGAGGCCCTGCGCCGGGAGGGCAAAGTGCGTGCCTGGGGCGTGGCCCTCGGCCCCGCCATTGGCTGGCGCGATGAGGGCCTGGCCGCAATCCGGGAGGCCCGCGTGCCGGCCATGCAGATCATCCATAACCTCCTGGAGCAGGACCCGGGCCGGGACTTCATCGCCGCCGCGCGGGGAACGGGGGCCGGGTTCGTGGCCCGGGTGCCGCATTCGTCGGGGCTTCTCGAGGGCCACTACACGGCCGAAACGACTTTCCCCCCGGGCGACCACCGCAATCACAGGCCGCGTCAGTGGCTGCTCGATGGCCTGCGCAAGGTCGACCAGCTCCGTTTCCTGGAGACGCAGGACCGTACGCTGGGCCAGGCCGCCATCCAGTGGCTCCTTTCGGAGCCGCTGATGGCTTCGGTCCTGCCCAACATCTACGGCGAGGAGCAACTGCGTGAGTTCGCCGCGGCTCCCGAGTCGCCGCCGCTCACGGCGGACGAACTCGCACGCACGCACGCCCTCTACGAGTCGAACTTTGGCCTGCCGGCGCCCATGAAGGCATGACGGTCACAGGCGTACCGGCAGGCATCAGCGACCCGGTGAACAAGGCGATCCTGGCCGTGTCCGAGGACCGCCTGCAGGGCTTTCAACCCGACCCGTTCGGCGAGATCGCGGAGCGCTGCGGCCTCCCCGTCGCGCTCGTAATCGAGCGCGTGCGGGCCATGCTCGAAGCCGGGACCATCAGGCGCGTCCGCCAGACGCTGCTTTCGACGAACATCGCGGAGGGTGCGCTCGTCGCGTGGAGGGTCGAGCCGGCACGCCTGGATGGCGCCTTCGACTTCATGTTCCGGGACGACCCCTTTTCGGGACATGTAGTTGTCCGCTCCACGGACGCCGCGACGGCCGGCTCCGCCTATCGCCTCTGGACGACCGTCAAGGTGCCGCAGGGGTTCTCGCTCGCCAGGCATTGCGCCTACCTGGCACGCCGCGCCGGCGCGGAGGCCTATCGCATCATGCCGGCGCGGTGTTTGTTCGCCCTCGGCGTCGGCCACGTCCGCCGGCGCGGCATGCAACCCGGCGCCCGGGCCGCTGAGCCGGCCGACATCCTGCCGGTCGCTCGCGTGCGGCTGAGTGAACTCGAGTGGCGCGTGCTCGGCGCCCTGAAGCGCGAGTTCGAGCCGGGCGAACTTCGCCGCGATCTCTGGCAGGCGCGGGCAGCGGAAGCCGGCTTGCCGGTCAGTGCTTTCGTCGAAGTCGCGCGCTCGCTCGAAGGGCGGAAGCTCATCGGCCGTTTCTCGACCTTCCTGGAGCACGTAAAGGAGCACGCCGACGGCGAGCGCGTTACTCGCTACAATGCGCTCTTCCATTGGGCCGTCCCGCCCGGCCGGGAGATCGACGCCGGGCGCGAAGTCGGCCGGCACCTGATCGTGACGCATGCCTACTGGCGGGAGGCGGGCCCGGAGTTCGGCAACGTGAACATCATGGCCGTTGTGCACGGGGTGGACAAAGCAGAGGTGCTGGCCCATAAGGCGGCTATCGACGCTCACCTCCGCGCGGCCGGAATCGAGGCCGCCTACTCGAACGTCTTCTGGGGCGGCCGCAGCGAGATCAAGCCTTCGGAGATCATGCCCTCCGCCTACGCAGAATGGTGCAGACGCGAGGGCATCGATCCGGATGAGATGCGGGAGGAGGCACCGGAGGATGACGCGGACCGTACTTCGTGAGGCGATAGACGTGCCGAAGCAGAACGGCCAGCAGGCCGTCCACTTCGGCTTCTACAAGATCGACCAGGCGTGGTGGGACCTGCCGCCGCGGCGGCGCGCGGAGCTCGGCGGCGAGCTGCTGCGGCTGGTCGAGCGCTGGTCGGAGCGGCTGCTGCTCGTCACGTACAGTCTGGCCGGCATCCGCGCGGACTGCGACCTCATGTTCTGGAAGGCCGCGGACAGCGTCGACGACATCCACGAGATGGGCGTCGAGGTCGCCCGCTCCGGCCCCGGCCGCTACCTGCGCCCGGCGCACGCCTTCCTGTCGCTGACCAAGCGCTCCATTTACGTCCGCCAGCACCGGCATGAAGGCCAGGACGGCGACCGCACGAAGATTGCGCCCGTGGGGGCAAAGTACCTCTTCGTCTACCCGTTCGTTAAGACGCGCGCCTGGTACGCGCTTCCCCTCGAGCGGCGGCAGGCGATGATGAATGAGCACATCCGCGTCGGCCACAAGTACCCTCGGGTGAAGCTCAACACCACCTACTCCTTCGGCCTGGACGACCAGGAGTTCGTCGTGGCCTTCGAGACCGACCATCCTTCGGACTTCCTCGACCTCGTGATGGAGCTACGGGAAACCGAAGCGACCCAGTACACGCAGCGGGACACTCCGATCTTCACTTGTATCCGGGTCGAGGGCCCGGACCTGTTGCGGACGCTCGGCGTGGAAGTTACGCAGGAGGCATGATGGGCAACGCGGCGGACTGCCGCTCCGCGCCCCGTTGTGCGCGCGCCGCCATGCGCTACGCTGTATTCCTGAGGTTTCGAGTTGGCTTATTACCCGATCTTCGTTGACATGACAGACAAGCGCGTGCTCGTCGTGGGCGGCGGGCATGTGGCGGAGGAGAAGGTGGCGGGCCTGCTGCGCGCCGACGCCGCCGGCCGCATCACGGTCGTCGCCCCCAAGCTCCGGCCCTCGCTGCAACGCCTTCTCGCCGAAGGCAAGATCGACCTCATTCAAAGGGACTACCGCGAAGGCGACATGGAGGGCTTCGACTTCGTCATGGTCGCCACCGACGACGGCCGCGTGAACGCCGAGATCGCCGCCGAAGGCAGGCGCCGGCGCATCTGGGTCAACGCCGCGGACGACCCGAAGAACTGCGACTTCATCCTGCCCGCGGTCGTCCGCCAGGGGCAGATCGTGGTCGCCGCTTCGACGGGAGGCGCCAGTCCGGCCCTGGCCCGCCGCCTGCGCGAAGAGCTCACGGACTTCCTGTCCGAGGACTTCGCCGCACTCGCCGACCTCCTGGGCGAGGTGCGGACTGAACTGCGGCGCAAGGGCGTCACGCCGGACGCCGAGACATGGCAGCGGGCGATCGACGGCCAGCTGCGCGCCCTCCTGGCCCAGCGCCGCTGGGGTCAGGCGAAGGCGAGGCTGGTCCGCGCCCTCGGCGTCGCCGACGTGATCCCCGTGGGCATCGAGTACGAAGACGAGCGCGCGCCGAAGGTGGAGGCCGCGCCCCCGCCATGAATATCGCGGTCATCGGCCTCAGTCATCAGACGGCGCCGGTCGAGCTGCGCGAGCTGCTTGCCTTCACGCCCGAAGAGCTGCCGGACGCGCTGCGGCTGCCAGAACCCTGGTTCGATGGAGCAGCGATCCTCTCCACGTGCAACCGCACGGAACTGTACATAACCGCCAGCGAGAAACCCGACCGGCCGCGCATGGCCGCGACCCTCGCCCAGGCGCGCGGCCAGCCCGTGCCGGAGGGGGCGCGCTTCTACCTCAAAGAAGGCATCGAGGCGGCGCGCCACCTCTTCCGGGTCGCGGCGGGCATAGAGTCCCTCGTCGTTGGTGAGTCCGAGATCCTGGGGCAGGTCAGGGCGGCCTTCGCCGCTGCTACGTCGGCGAGGACGAGCAGCCCGGTGCTGGCCCGGCTCTTCCACAGCGCCATCCGGGCCGGCCGCCGCGCCCGCAGCGAGACCGAGGTCGGGGCGCACGGGCTCTCCGTGAGCGCCACCGCTGTGGCCCTCGTCCGGCAGGCCCTTGGCGACCTGCGCCGGCGCACGGTGCTCGTCGTAGGGGCGGGGGACGCGGCCCGGCTGACCGCCCAGGCGCTGACGGCAGCCGGCGCCGGCCGCATCCTTGTCACCACCCGCACCTATGAGCGCGCCCGGGACATCGCGGCCGAGCTGGGCGCCTATGCCTACTCCTTCGAGCAGCTGCCTGCCCTGCTCTCCGAGGCGGACATCGTCATCTCGTCGACCTCTGCGCCCGGGCACGTGATCGAGCGCGCTCACGTCGAAGCGGCCATGAAGCGCCGCCGCCAGAGGCCGCTTGCCCTTGTCGACATCGCCGTGCCCAGGGACGTAGAGCCCGCCGCCGGCGAGATCCCCGGCGTCCGCCTCTTCGACATAGACGACCTTCAGGCCCAGGCAGAGGCCCACCGCGCCGCCCGCCAGGCGGAGGTCGCGGCCGTCGAGGCCATCGTCGAGGAGGAGGTCGCGCGCTTCGCGGAGTGGCTGCGCCAGAACGGCGCCGTCCCGACGATAGCGGTCCTCCGCCGGCGGGCAGAACGGGTGCGCCAGCTCGAGGTCGAACGCACTCTGGCGCGCTTGCCGGGGCTCACGCCCCGGGACCGCAAGCGCATCGAAGCGATGAGCAAAGCCATCGTCAAGCGCCTACTCCATGAACCCGTGACGCGGCTCAGGGAGGGCAGCTATGAACGCCACGTCCAGGCCCTGCGGGAGCTCTTTGGCCTGGAGGAGGATGACGGGGCCGCGCGGTGACGCGCCCGCAGCCCGGGGACGCCCGCCTTCGTATACTCGAACTAGGATGAAGTTCCTCTACTGCCCCCTCTGTGGACAGCCCACCACGTCGCGCGAGATCGGTGGCCGGGAGCGCGAGTACTGCGAGGCGTGCAAGCGCCCGTACTTCCTCAACCCGGTGGCCGCCGCCGCTGCCGTGATCCTCGAAGGTGACCGCATTTTGCTCTGCCGCCGCAACAGCAGCGTCTTCCGGGGCCGCTGGTCCATTCCCGCCGGCTTCTGTGAGGAGGACGAGACGATTGAGGAGTGCGCGGCGCGGGAGGCGAGGGAGGAACTGGGCCTGGAGGTAGAGGTCAGGGAACTCATCGACGCCAACAGCGGCTTCGAGGTCGAGGGCCGGCCTGTGGTCGGCGTCTATTACCGCGTCGAGCCGCGCGGCGGCAAGATAGAACCCGGAGACGACGTCGACGGGGCGCGCTTCTTCCCGCTGGACGATGTGCCGGACCTGCCCTTCGCCGGTGACCGGCGCGTCGTGCGCATCCTGCGGGAGCGGCTGCTCGGCGCGCGGGGCATCGCCGGCGGCGCTACGACGGGTTAAGCTTTGGCGGGATGAAGATCGAAGCCGTTGCCTTCGACTGCTATGGCACGATCGTCGATTTCAGCGACGACCACTTCGCGCGCGCCTATGAGGAGATCTGCCGCGAGCAGGGCATCGACATCGAGGGCAAGGTCTTCTACGAGAAGTGGATGGAGGTCTGGCGCCGTCTCGCCTCAGACGGCCGGACCTCGGACGCGGGCACCGTTGCGGTGACCCCAGTGGTCGCTGCCACGGCCGAGGCGCCGAACGCCCCCGGCCCCTTGAGCGAGGCGGAGGCCATCCCGCCCCATCCCGAACACCACACTCCCTCCGCCGGCCGGACGCGCACCCTGAACGGGCCCGTCCCGCCCTTCCGTCCCTACAGCGAGGAGTGGCCGGAGCACTTCGCCATCTGCTTCGAAGAGCTGGGCCTGAAGGGGGACCCGACGCGCGCGTATCAGCGTCTCGTCGAAATGCTTGGCAACGCTGAGGCCTTTCCCGAGGCGCGCGGCGTAGTCGAGGCCGTGAGCCGGCGCGTCCCAGTGGGCCTCCTCTCCAATGCCGACGACAACTTCCTGCGGCCTGCCCTCGCCCGGAACGGCTTCAGGTTCCCGGTCGTTGTTTCGTCGGAGTCGGCGCGGGCCTACAAGCCGCACGTCGCTATCTTCGAAGGCCTGAGCCGCGAGCTTGGCCTTCCCCCCGAAACGATACTCTACGTCGGCGACAGCCGCTTCGCCGACATCGCTGGCGCCAAGAACGCCGGCATGCTGGCCGCCTGGATAAACCGGAAGGGGCGCCGGCCGCTGGAGGCAGCCGGTCGGGCGGACGGCGAGACGCTGGCTCAGGGACAGCGGGCGCAGCGCGACCTCCCCCCGCCCGACTTCGAGATCGACACCCTGGAAGCGCTGCTGGAGATCGTGAGATAGCCGGACCCATGCGCGGCTGTAAGCGGCGAGGCGCGGCTTCGCGCCAGAGGCCTTCATGACCAGGCGCACCCAGCGCTCGCGCGCCGTCTTCGACCAGGCGCGACGCTTCCTGCCCGGCGGGGTGAATAGCCCCGTTCGCTCCTTCAGGGCCGTTGGCGGCGACCCCATCATCGCCGCCTCCGCCTCCGGCTCCCGCCTGGTGGATGCCGACGGAAACGAGTACATCGACTACTGCGGCTCCTGGGGCCCGCTCATCCTCGGCCACGCCGACCCCGAGGTAGTCGAGGCCATCGCCGAGGCTGCAGCGAAAGGGACGACCTACGGCATCGCGACCGAAGCCGAAGCCGAGCTCGCGCGCCTGGTCTGCGAGTCCGTACCCTCCATCGACATGGTGCGCCTCGTGAATTCGGGGACGGAGGCGACCATGTCGGCCTTGCGGCTGGCACGGGCTTACACAGGCAGGGACAAGGTCCTCAAGTTCGAGGGCTGCTATCACGGCCACGCCGACGGCCTTCTCGTACAGGCCGGCTCCGGCGTGGCGACCCTGTCGCTGCCTGACAGCCCCGGTGTGCCGCGCGCCTTCGCCGAACTCACGCTCGTCGCGCCATACAACGACCTGGGCGCGGTCGAGAGGATGTTCGACCGCCATGGCAGCGGCCTCGCCGCGGTCATCGTCGAGCCGGTCGCGGCCAACATGGGTGTGGTGCCGCCGGAGGACGGCTTCCTCGCCGGCTTGCGGCGGCTGTGCAGCGCTAACGGCACTCTTCTCGTCTTCGACGAGGTCGTGACGGGCTATCGCCTCGGCCCTGGCGGCTACCAGGAAGTCTGCGGCGTCATGCCGGACCTGACCTGCCTGGGGAAAGTGATCGGCGGCGGGCTGCCCGTCGGCGCCTACGGCGGACGGCGGGACATCATGGAAATGGTCGCCCCCGTCGGCCCTGTGTACCAGGCCGGCACCCTCTCCGGCAATCCGCTTGCCATGGCCGCCGGACTGGTCACGCTGCGGCGGCTACAGGCCCCCGGCTTTCATGAGACCCTGGAGAGGAGGACAGCCCGGCTTGCCGGCGGTCTCGACAAGGAAGCGCGCCGTGCGGAAGTGCCGCTAACGGTGAACCGCGTCGGCTCCATGTTGACGCCGTTCTTTACGCCCGGTCCTGTGCGCGACTACGCGACCGCGAAGTCCGCGGACACCGCGCGCTTCGCCGCAACCTTCCAGGCCCTCCTCGACCGCGGCATCTACTGGCCTCCGTCCCAGTTCGAGGCCGCCTTTGTCTCCGCCGCCCACACGGACGCGGACATCGACGCGACGGTCTCGGCCTTCGGGGAAGCGCTGCGCGCGGCGCGCCCCTGACCCCAGCGCGCACCCGTAGCTGTTCGTGCCGAGGCCCGGACGGAGACGGACGACTCGGCCAGGGCCGAGCCAATCCGGGCGAGGGCGGACGCGGCGACCGCTGGTATGATCGGCCCGGAGATGACGCCTGACCTGCAGCAGTCCATCCGCGAGGCGGCGCGCATCCTGCGCGAGTCCCGCTACGTGATCTCGCTCGTCGGCGCCGGCATTTCGGCAGAAAGCGGCATCCCCACCTTCCGCGGGCCCGGCGGCCTCTGGACGCGCATGGGCGAACCGCCGATGAACCAGTACGAGCAGTTCCTGCAGGACCCGAAGGGCTGGTGGCGCCGCCGCATGCAGGCGCAGGCGTCCGGCGAGATGTCTCACTGGGAGGACGCGAAGCCGAACCCGGCTCACTACGCGCTGGCCCGGCTCGAGGACATGGGCATCATGCGCCACGTAATCACCCAGAACATCGACAACTTGCACCAGGTCGCGGGCACCCGCAGCATCAGCGAGTTCCACGGCAACCGCTACAAGCTACGCTGCATCGGCTGCAACACCCGCTGGGACCGCGATGAACTCGAGGTCTCGCCCCATGAACCGCCCGACTGCCCCCATTGCGGCGCGCTCGTGAAGTCCGACACCGTCATGTTTGGCGAGCCGATCCCGCCGGACGCGATAAGCCGCTCCTTCGACGAGGCCGAAAAGGCGGACTGCTGCCTCGTGATTGGCACTTCGGCGGTCGTCTATCCGGCCGCGAACGTGCCGCTGATCGTGCGCCGCAACGGCGGCCGGCTGATCGAGGTCAATCCTCTCGAGACGGCCCTGAGCGGCGTCTGCGACGTGGCTCTGCGCGGCCCGGCAGGAGAAGTCCTGCCGGCTCTGGTCCGGGAACTGGAAGCCTGAGCCCGTCCCGATGACCTTCTCGATTGTCGCCAGGGATATGAGCACGGGCGCCTTTGGCGTTGCCGTCTCGACCGCCGTGCCCTGTGTCGGCGCCTTGTGCCCCCACGTGCGCCCCGGCGTCGGCGCGATTGCCACGCAGTCATACGTCAACGTGGCCCTGGGGACGGACGGGCTCGCGCTGCTGGCCATGGGCCTCAGCCCGGAGGCCGCCCTCAGGGCGCTGCTCAGCGAGGACGCCGAGGCGTCGCGGCGCCAGTGGGGCGGCGTCGACGCAAGAGGCCGGGTCTTTGCTTTCTCCGGCGACGATTGCGTGGAGTGGTTCGGGGCCTGGCCGGAGCCCGAACGGCAGTATTCGGTCCAGGGCAACATGCTCGTCGGCCCCGAGGTTGTGGAGGCGATGGCGAAGGCATACGAAGCCTCCCTGGCCGCCCCGCTGCCCGAGCGCCTGGTGCGGGCGCTCGAAGCCGGGCAGGCCGCCGGAGGCGACAAGCGCGGCCGCGTCTCCGCCGCGCTCCTCACGACGCCTCTCCCGGGAGAGGCGTACGGCTACGACATCCGGGTCGACGAGCACGCTGACCCCGTCCGAGAGCTGCGGCGGATATACGAGATCGTGAGCGCGCGCCGGGCCGAGGCCCGCCGATAACGGAGGAGAACATGCCTGGCATCTGGCGAATCGAGGATGTCGACCGTGAGAACCCGCTGCCGGCCGAGACGGGCTTCCGGAACACCTGGCTCGAACACACGCCGCACTCCAGCACCAACGTCACTCAGATCCGCGAGCGCGGTGGCGCAAGGCCGCACATTCATGAGCGGCACGACGAGATCATGTGCGTGGTACGTGGCGAAGGTGAATTCCGCCTTGGCGATGAGGTGCGTCAGGTGAAACCGGGTGACGTGATCGTTGCTCCCGCCGGTACCGTCCACGGGCCGACCGCCAACAGCCCTTACTTCGTGTTCCTCTCCGTCTTCGCCCCCGAGTTCGACCCGGCCAACCCGGACCGCGTCTTCGTCGAGTAGTCTCGCCTCAGGCGGCCGATCCTCGCGCCGGCGCCGTCCGCAGCGGTGGCGCGAGCATCAGTACGGCACAGGCGATGCCGCCGGCGGCGCCGAGGAAAAACGGCGTCCGCGGCGAAACGAGGTCCCAGAGCACGCCTGCGATGGCGCTCGAGGCCACGGTCGCGCCGCTGATGAGCGCGTGGTAGAGCCCCAGGAGCGTGGCCCTCTCCTCCGGCGGCGCCAGGTCGCTCACAAGGGACCGCGCCACTCCCTCGGTCGCCGCTACGTAGACGCCGTAGGCGGCGAAGAGAGGCCACATGGCGGCGCTGCCGTCGATCAGGGCGAAGCCCAGGTACACGAACCCGAACACCGCGAAGCCGAGCACGAGGAGTGGCCGCTTGCCGAGCCTGTCGGAGAGGTCGCCCAGGGGGTAGGCCAGGAGAGAGTAAAGCGTGTTGTAGAGGACGTAGGCCAGGACCACGGCCGTCAGGCTCATGCCCAGGTCGCGGCCGCGCAGGATTATGAAAGCGTCGCTCGAGTTCGTAAGCGCGAAGAGGACCGTGATAGCGAGCACGAACCAGAACTGCCGCGGCACCCTGTGCCTCGGGATGAACAGCGGCGCGCCGGTCCCGCCTGGCGGCAGGACTTCGCGGACGCGCAGGAACGGCAGCACGCTGAGGAACGCCGGGACAGCCGCGATGATGAACACCAGGCGCAGCCGCTCGCCGGCCAGGGCCACGAGGCCGAGGGCGAAAAGCGGCCCGATGACCGCGCCCGCCGTATCCATGGCCCGGTGAAATCCGAAGGCCCGCCCGGAATAGCCCTCGGAGGTCGAGTCGGCGATCAGCGCGTCGCGCGGCGACGTGCGGACGCCCTTGCCGACCCGGTCGACAAGGCGCGCCAGCAGCACCTGCGGCCAGACGAAAGAGAGGGCCAGGAGCAGCTTGCCGGTCGCGCTCAGGCCGTATCCCGCTACCACCAGCGGCTTTCGCCGGCCTACGCGGTCCGAGAACCAGCCCGAGAATAGCTTCAGGAAGCTCGCCGCCCCTTCGGCGATGCCCTCGATAACGCCAACGACGGGCACCGATGCGCCCAGCGTCATCGTCAGGAACACGGGGACGATGGGGTAGGCCATCTCGCTGGACACGTCCGCGACGAAGCTGACGAGGCCCAGCATGAGCACGTTGCGGCTGATGCCGCGGAGGCGGCGCCCGCGCACCTGCACCTCTTCGAGGCCGGGATCGTTGGCGCGGCGGGGCGGGGTGCTCACGGCTCGGGGGAGGCCCCTGCCCCCTCCGGTTCCTTCGCGGCCGAGAGCGACTCGATGCCGGCCCGGACTGTGCTCGTGAAGGCTTGTAACTGCGCCTCGAGACGCCGCAGCATCTCGAGCGCGTAGCGGTCGGCCTCGTCCATCTGGTTGGTCGCTGCCTGCTCCGCCTGCTGCATGCGCGCCCTGACCTGCTCGGCGGCATCGTCGAGGATCTCCTGGGCGCGCTCCTCGGCGCGGCGGATGATCTCCTGCGCCTGCGCCTCGGCCTGCTTCACGAGTTCGGATTCCTCGAGCTTCTCCTGGGCTTCGAGCTCGGCCCGGTGGATGATGCCCTCACCCTCGCGGCGCGCCTCCTCGAGGACCGCGTCCCGCTGCGCCGTCAGCTCGAGCGCCTCCTTGATCTCCCAGGGCACCGTCGACCGCATGTGGTCGATCAGTTCCAGGATCCGCCGGCGGTCGATCATGACGCTCTGGCCGATGGGCATGCGTTTCGCCTCGGCGACGAGCTCCTCCAGGCGATCGATGAGATGCAGTATGTCCACGCGGCCTCAGTTCTTCGCGGTCAGTTTCCTTTTGAGGGCTTCGTTGACGTGCGCGGGCACCAGGTCTGAGACGTCGTAGCCAAGGGCCGCTACCTCCCGGATGCGGCTGCCGCTGATGTAGAGGAACTCCAGGCGGGATAGCATGTAGATCGATTCGATTTCGGGCGCCATCTTGCGGTTCATCAGGGCCATGTCGAACTCGTAGTCGAAGTCCGTGCCGCCGCGCATGCTCCGGATGAGGACGTTGGCCCCTTCGCTCCGCGCGAAGTTGACCAGCAGGGTGCCGCCGAACTGCTTCACCTCGACGTGCTTCTGGTCCTTGATCGCCTCGCGGAACATCTCCACGCGTTCCTCGACCGTGAAGAGGGTGCCGCCCCGGTGCTCCGCGACCGCGACGATCACGTGGTCGAAAAGGGCGGCGGCCCTGCGCGCGATGTCCAGGTGTCCGTTCGTGACAGGATCGAACGTGCCGGCGTAGATCGCCTTGTGGCCCAACTGTTTCTCCTTACTGGTACAGGCTGACGGCGCTATCTCCATGGCGCCGCGTCAGCAACTTCTTCAGCCCCGCCAACCGCTCCGGCCACTCCCGCCGCTTTGCGTGCTCGACGGCGACAATGCCGCCGGGCAAGAGGAGTCCGCGCTCGATCAAGTCTGCGAGCTCGGACTCGGCCCGATCATACTCATAAGGGGGGTCAGCGACCACAAGCGTGTACGGCCCCTGCAGGCGGGCGGCCGCGCGCGCCACCGTTGCGCAGATCACGCGGCCGCGCTCGCTGTAGCCGGTCAGGCGCAGGTTCTCGCGTATGACCTCACAGGCACTCGCGTCCGCCTCCACGAAATCACATGAGCCGGCGCCGCGGCTGAGGGCCTCGATTCCCAGCGCTCCCGTGCCGGCGTACAGGTCAAGGACGCGCGTGAAGTCGGCCCCGTGGGCCTCCAGAATGGCGAAAAGGGCCTCGCGCAGGCGGTCAGATGTGGGCCGCGTCCCTCTGCCGGGGCTGGCCTTCAGCCTCCGTCCCCGGGCTTCTCCCGCGATTACCCTGATCGGCACTAGCGCGGCGGAGTTGGCGATGCCGCCGGTGCGGCGGTGCGCGTCGGCGTCGGCGAGGCTGGCGTGCTCGCGCCGCCCGGCCTCGGCGTCCCGGCGGCCGGAGTCGGGCCGGCGGCCGGGGCCCTTACGTCCAGCACGACCTTCTGGATCGCCCGCACCACGCCATCGCTAACGATTAACGAGACGTCGTAAACCCCGGCTTGAGGCGGCGCTTTCCAGACCACGTTGCCTTTCTGGCCTGGCTCGATGGTCCCCGCCTGGCTCTGCCACAGCGGCCGGAGGAGGACGCCGTTCGGCTGCGACAGCTTGACGGTGCCGTCCTCCACGTAGCTCACGAAGGGCTCCCAAAGGGACGCCGAGGCAGGGTCGAGGGCGACATCGTCGAGGTGGACGCCGCCGAGCCCGGAGCGGCGCGCAAAGTCCAGCTTGAAGGCGACGCTGAGGCTATTTTCGAACCAGACGGTGCGCTGACCGCCCACGCCGGGATAGGAGAAAGAGACGGCGAACGCCTGCTCGTCCCAGCGGATGCCGGTAGCGCCGTCGTCCTGGAAGATGTTCTTCCCGACGATGACCACCGAGGAACCGGGCGCGAGGGCCGCCGTGCGCACCTCGAGCGCGCTGGCGATCGAAAGCGCCTCACGCAGGCTGATGAGCCGCAGTCCGTTCGGGGCCTTCTCGCGGCTCGCCCGGCCGACGACCAGGCTGACCTTTCTCAAGTCCACGTTCGGCTTCAGGAAGGCGACGATTTCCTCCATGCGGCGGTAATAGATGCTGGGATCCAGCTCCGGTGCCAGCTTTACTTGGTCCGCCACGCGGCCGATCTCCTTCCAGTCGAAGGCGCCTGTATCCCAGTTGATCCCGGCCTTCACAGGCGGCGGCAACGTGATCGTCAGCAGGCGGTTGGAGGCGTGGAGACGGTCGGCCAGGACGTTGATGAAGGCCGTGAAGTCCGGCTTCCGCGCGGGGGCCACGCTGGGATAGTCGAGGTCGATGCCGGCGTAGCCGGGCTGCAAGGCGATCTGGAGAAGGGCGCTGATGTGCGCGTCTCGCAATTGGGGCGAGGCGAGGATCGTGTTCACGGCCTCGATCTCCCGCGGGGCAGTAGCGCGCACCGTTGGCAGGATTGCCTTCCCGGGCGCGCTCAAGACGCTCGCCGTGCCGGCTACCGTGCCGTCGGCTAGCGGGTAATAGTCGACGGGGTTTATGGCGGTCAGGACCTCGAGCGCCGCGGGGTCGACCTGCTGGCCGGGGAGCACCCAGCCGCTAACGTTCACGGAGCTGGCCGTCCGGCGCAGCACGGCGACGTTGGACGGCACCTCGCTCACCTGGCCCTTGGCCGCGGCGCCGTTGTTGACCAGCGTCGCCGAGGCGATGCGCTGCCATTTCCCGCCGCGATAGGTGTAGAGCCCGATGTTACGCCCGTCGGAGACGGGCTCTTCCAGGCTTACTGTCAGCTCGACAGGCCCCTGCTCCTGCGAAGCCTCCAGCGTGCGCAGGCGGCTGAGCGCCTCGTAGCCTTCGGGGACCTTGGGCAGGCGGGCGTTCGTCGATCCCGGCGCGGTGGGCGCCGCGGGCTGATTGCCGTCTCCGAACAGGGAGCCGCCGAACAGGACGAAGCCGAGCAGCAGCAGGCCAAGAGCGCCCATGGCCAGCAGGACGCCACGCGCAGTCCTGTCCCGGGCAGCGGACGACTCGAGAATCCGGTCGAATGGGCCCGGCTCGCTCAACGCTCGCCCACCTCCACGGTGACTTCCAGGGGCCTGCCGTCTCGCAGTAGTTGCAAGGCCACGCGGTCCCGCGGGTTGAAACGCGCCAGGGCGTTGAGGAACGGCAGGTCTTCGTTCAGCTCGAAGCGGCCCATGCGGAGGATGATGTCTCCCGGACGTATGCCCGCGGCCTGGGCCGGGCTGCCCTCGACCACCCTCCGCACGAGCGCGCCGCGGTCGACTCGCAAGTTCAGGTCAAAGGCGACATCGGAGTCCAGCTCCAGGTGTTCGATGCCCAAGTATGGCCGCGTGTACTTCCCGCGCTCGATGATCGACCTGACGATCGGCTCCATCGTGCGGCTGGATATCGCGAAGGCGATGCCGTAGACGTTCTCGGTCGCGCCGACGCGCCTGACGACGTTCGTCGTCAGGCCTACCATCTCGCCACTCGTTGTGATCAGGGGGCCTCCGGAGTTACCGGCGTTTATCGCCGCGTCCGTCTGGATCAGGTCTTCCATGAACACCTGCTCCCGCAAGTATCGCCGGCCGAGGCCGCTCACCACGCCAGTCGTCACGCTGTTGCGGAGTTCGAAAAGGGCGCTGCCGATGGCGATCACGGTCTGGCCCAGCTTGAGCCGGCTCGAGTCCCCGAACGGCAACACCTTGAGGTTGCCGGGTGGTATCTGGAGCACAGCCAGGTCGCTGAAGGGGGCATCGTCGGACACGAGCCGCGCCGGCCGCTCCTCGCCATTCAGGAACACCACACTCAACTGTCCCGGCTCGTGGATGACATGCTCATTCGTGACCACATACCCGCGCGCGTCGACTACGACGCCCGTGCCGACGCTCACGCTCTCGACCAGCCGCCCCTGTTCGTCCCGGCGCGGCGGCTTCTGATTTATGACCGTGACCACCGCCGGGCCAGCCGCCTCGACGGCTTGAGTGACGGCATCCTCTTCGCTCGTGATGACTCGCCGCTCGACCAGGCCGGGCGCGGCCGGCCCGGAGTCCTCGCCTTCGCCCCCGAAGAACAGGCTCACCATGGCGCCCGAGGCAGCGCCACCCGCGAACGCGGCGGCTACTACGACGGCTAGGTACCAGGCTGCCGGCGAGCGTCTGGCCGCCGGAGGCGAGGGTGCGGGGTCCATCCCAACTCCACTCATTGATAAGTTACCTTATCAATTGCCGCGGCATTGTAGCATGCGGCCGGGCCTGCTCCCAACCGAAAGTCGTTCGCGACTGGTGTTGATTGACTTTGTCGATAGCCGAAACCTAGAATATCCTGTCATCTCGAAGGCTACAGGGCCAATTCTTGGTCCCCGGCACTGCCACCGGAGCCGGGGCCGGTTTTTGATCCAGGAGTAACGTTTGGCGAAGGTACACGAATACGAGCTTGTGGTTATCCTCAGTCCGGAACTGACGGACGAAAGCCTCACATCCGGCATCGAAAGGGTGCAGGAGGCGATCTCCTCACGGGGTGGTGAGGTCATCGACGTGAGCACCTGGGGCCGCCGCCGGCTTGCCTACCCGATCAAGCGGCACCTGGAAGGCACCTACGTCGTAACGCAGTTGAAGATGGACCCCGCTCAGGTGAGAGACCTGGAGAACAGCTTGCGCATCTCAGAGGACGTGATCCGGCACCTCGTCGTGCGCAGGGACGAGTAAGCGGGGCCGGAAGTCCCGCTTGGGACGAAGGGACACGCGCATGGCGGACGGGCTAAACAAGGTAATGCTCATCGGCAACCTCGGCGCGGACCCGGAGATGCGGTTCACCGCCAACGGCAGCGCCGTCACGAACTTTCGCCTGGCCGTGGGGCGGAGCTTCCGCACACCAGAGGGCGAACGACGGGACGAGACCGAATGGTTCACCGTCGTCTGCTGGAACAAGCTAGCGGAGATCGTCGGGCAGCACCTGCGCAAGGGGCGCAAGGTATACGTCGAGGGCCGCTTGCAGACCCGCAGCTGGGACGGGCCCGATGGCCAGAAGCGCTATCGCACTGAAGTCATCGCCAACCAGGTCCTGTACCTCGACCCGGCAGGCGGCGCCCCCTTGTCCGACGACGCCGGCGGCGACCTGGAGCCCGAAGACCTGCCGTTCGACTAGATATCATGTGATGGGCGCCTGAGCGGCGCCCCGATGTAGACGCGGAGGAACCTACACCCAAGTGAGTGAAGCAACCGAGGAGACCGCACAGCAGTCAGCGCCCGGACAGGAGGGCGGTGGGGCGCGCCCGGAGCGTCCGCGCCGCCGCGGCGGAGGGCGTTTCGGGCGTCGCCGGGTCTGCGCATTCTGCGCCGACAAGAACATCACGATTGACTACAAGGAGCCGGCCAGGCTGCGGCGCTACGTGTCCGACCGGGGGAAGATCGAGCCACGAAAGAAGACCGGCACCTGCGCCAAGCACCAGCGCCTGCTGACGATCGCCCTCAAGAGGGCCCGTCACCTCGCGCTTTTGCCGTTCACGGCCGAGCACATCCGGATCTCCGGCGTCTTCCCCACGCGCGGTTGATCGCCCCCTGCCCTGGCCCGACAATAGCCCCGTACGTCCACGAGGGGATTGAATCGCCTTGACCCGCCGAGCCACCCCTGCCGCCGGCCGCAGCTTTCCCCGGGAGGGTATGGATGAAGACCGGCGCAACACCCTCCTCCTCTACGCCCTCATCGGCGGCGTCGTCGCCTTCGCCCTGATCATCATCGCCTACGGCTACTACCAGGACCGCATCGCTCCGAAGCATGAGACCGTGCTCACCGTTGGCGACAAGAAGTTCGACTTCGCCTTTCTCGAACGCCGAGTCAGGTCCGACTTGAACCTGGGCCTCGCGTCGTCGAACGCCACCCTCCAGCAAGTCGTCGTAACCGCGGTCCAGAACATCGAGTCCGAGGAGATGGCGCGCCGGGCGGCCAAGGAAGCCGGTATCCACATCACAGACGCCGACATCGATGCTTACATCCGCCGCCGCCTCGGACTGAAGGACGACACGCCCCGGGAAGTCTTCGCCGCCGCCTACAGGCGGGACGTGCTCAAGAGTGGCCTGCCGGTCAAGGAGTACAGGGACATGTTCGCCGCGCTCGTCGCCGAGCAGCGCTTCGTCGAGCAGTTCAAGGCGACCGTCCCGGCGAGCGACGAGCAGGCTGACACCCTGATGATCAAGACAGCCGACGAAGCCAAGGCCCGCGAGGCGAAGTCCAGGATCGATGCGGGTGACGGCTTCAACGTCATCGCTGCCACTTACTCCATCGATGACTCGAAGGAGGCCGGCGGTGAGCTTGGCTGGGTCACCCGTAACCAGGTCTCCCCAAAAGTCGCTGACGTCCTGTTCACGTTGCCCCTGGGCAAGGTGAGCGAGCCGATCCAGGACAGCACCGGCTGGTATCTGCTCATGGTGCGAGCCCGCGAGGTGCGCGACATCGACGATCCGCAGAAGGCGCTCATCGCACAGGCTATGTACAGGAACAGGATCGAGGAGACCCGGGAGCGCGTAGGCTCGTCCAGCAGGCTGACGGAGGAACAGATCGTCCGCATCGGCCGGAGCCTCCTGGGCGGCTGACGTGGCTCCCCGCGAAGCCGTCAGGGTTGGCCTCATAGGCGTCGGCACCGTCGGCAGCGGGGTCGCGCGCATCCTGGCCGAGAAGCGCGAGACTTACGCGCGCCAGCTGGGAGTCCCCCTGGAGTTAAAAGCCGCCCTCGTGCGCGACCTGGCCAAGGAACGCCCGGGCCTTCCCCCTCAGTATCGGGAGCTCCTCACCACCGACCCGAACGAGGTCCTGGACAACGAAGACATCGACATCGTCGTCGAAGTCTGGGTAGGCGAGCACCCGGCGCTCGAATTCATCTCGCGCGCCCTCGAGGGCGGCAAGTACGTGGTTACGGCCAACAAGGAGGTCATGGCAAAGCACGGTTCGCGCCTCCTAGCCCTGGCGCGCGACCGCGGAGTCGACCTGCTCTTCGAGGCAAGCGTCGGCGGCGGCATCCCCATAATCGCCCCCTTGAAGCGCGACCTGCTAGCGAACCGCATCCTGTCTCTGTCCGCGATCATCAACGGGACGACCAACTACATCCTCACCGCCATGTCCCGGCACGGGACCGACTTCGGCGAGGCCCTGCGCGCCGCCCAGGAGTTGGGTTACGCCGAGGCGGACCCGACGAACGACATCGAGGGCGAGGACGCGCGCTACAAGCTGGCAATCCTCGCCAGCCTCGCCTTCCGCGGGCAGGTACGGGTCGAAGACATCTACCGCGAGGGCATCACGCGGCTCACGGCGCGGGACTTCCGTTACGCCCAGGAACTGGGTTACGCCATCAAGCTCCTGGCGCTCGCGAAGCAGGAGCAGCACGGCGTGCAGGCGCGCGTCCATCCCGCCCTCGTGCCTCTGGACGAGCCGCTCGCGAAGGTCGATGGCGTCTTGAATGCCGTGCAGGTCGAAGGTGACCTCAGCGGCAAGGTGCTCTTCCAGGGGCGCGGCGCCGGCAGCCTGCCAACCACGAGCGCCGTCATCGCCGATGTCCTCGACGCTGCCCAGAGCATCATCGGCGGCCGCCGCCAGGTGAACGCGCGTAACGAGGCGGTCACCACCATCGTTCCAATGGCGGAGCTCCGCACGAGGTACTACATCAGGCTGACAGTCGCCGACCGCCCCGGCGTGCTGGCCCAGATATCACGCATCCTGGGGGAGAGCGCGATCAGCATCTCGTCAGTGATCCAGAAAGAGGCGCACGAGGACGCCCAGACGGCCGAGCTTGTCATAATGACTCACGTAGCGAATGAGGCCGCGATGCAGAAGGCAATGGCGCTCCTCAGTGGCCTCGACGTCGTCCAAGAGATAGGGAACTTCATTCGCGTGGAGCAGCAATGACAACCCGGCGTGAGGTCCCCTTCACGGGCGACGCCCTCGGTTGGGTGCACAGCGAGCTCGCCGAAATCAAGAGCAAGCTCGCCCTGGCGCAACAGGGCACCGACCAGGGGCGCGCCCTCGCCGCCGACGCCGCCGACAAGGCGAACTCCCTGCGCGCGCGTCTCGACCAGCTCGAGGTGCAGTTCCCGCAACTGATCCACCTCCAGGACGAACTGCGCCTGGTGCGGGAGCAGCTCGCCCGCGTGCACGATGACATCAATTCGCTGCGCCAGAGCCGCGAGGAGGTCGAGAGACGGCTCTTCGCCGACGCGGAACGCGAACGCCAGGATAAGAACGACGCCGCCAAGCGGTTCGCCGAGCTGCAGCGCCAGATCGACGCCTGGCAGGAACGCCTCGCCGGATTCGAGGAGCACAACCGCCGCAACCTCGAGCTGTTCGCGCAGATGCAGCTGAAGGTGGAGGCGCTCGAAAACGAACGCGTTGCGTCTGAGACCCGTCATTCGCGCGTCCAGACCACTCTCAGCCGCCTCGATCAGGACGTGGCGCGGCTGAGCGCGGCCCTGCCCGAGCTGCAACGCGAGGACGACGTACAGAAGGAGCGAGCGAACAGCCTGTCGGAGATGGTGCGACGCCTCGAAGACCAGATCGACGCGCTGCGGACTCAGCTCGGGCGTATCGACCGCATCGAGGACCGGCTGGAACTGGTGCAGGCCGAGCGCTCGCGCCACGGCGAACGCCTGAACGAGCTCACTATGGAGATGGAGAACTCGCGCGAAGCGGCCACGCAGCTGGGCGAGCGCGTCGCCCTCCTGGAGGTACGGATGCAGGGCTTTCAGGATGACGTCCGCGGCCTGGACGAGAAGCTCCGCAGCTTCAGGGACGAGTTCATCGCCTTCATGCGCTCCGTCACCGAAATGGAGACGGACTTCCGCAAACGTCAGATCGCTTCTCTCGAGAAGGAGATCCGCGACCTCCGGACCAAGGGGCTCAGCCTTGGAGAGGAGTAGCGCCGGGGCCGCGCTGGGGGCGCGCGCCGGCGTCCTCCGCCGCTATCGCGACTACCTGCCGGTCACGCCGAACACGCCGCTGATTGACCTCGGCGAGGGAAGCACGCCTCTGGTCCGTTCTCGGCACATCGGGCCGGAGCTCGGCGTCCCGGAGCTCTACTTCAAGCTCGAGAGCTGCAATCCCACCGGGTCCTTCAAGGACAGGGGAATGGTCGTCGCCATAGCGAAGGCTATGGAGGCCGGCAACCGCGCCGTCCTCTGCGCCTCCACCGGCAACACCAGCGCATCCGCGGCCGCCTACGCCGCCCATTGCGGCCTCGATGCCTATGTCTTCGTCCCGAAGGGGCGAATCGCGATCGGCAAGCTGGCGCAGACCGTTGCCTACGGCGCCACGGTCGTCTCCGTGGACGGCAGCTTCGACGACGCCCTCCGCCTGGCGCAGGAGTTCAGCCGCAAGCATCAGGTCGCGCTCGTCAACTCCGTGAATCCGGACCGCATCGCCGGCCAGAAGACGGCGGCGTTCGAAATCGTCGACGAGCTGGGCGAGGCGCCCCACCACATCTTCATCCCGGTGGGGAACGCCGGGAACATCGCCGCTTACTGGGCGGGCTTTCAGGAGTACGCAGAGCGCGGTAAGGCCGGGCGTCTGCCGCGCATGATGGGCTTCCAGGCGGCCGGGGCCGCGCCGATCGTGCTTGGGCATCCTGTAGAGGACCCGCAGACCGTGGCGTCCGCCATCCGCATCGGCAACCCGGCAAGCTGGAAGAAGGCCACGGCTGCCCGCGACGAGTCTGGCGGCGCCATCGACACCGTAACCGATGCCGAGATCTTGGAGGCCTACAGCCGCCTTGCCCGCGAAGAGGGCATCTTCTGCGAGCCAGCCTCCGCCGCCTCCGTTGCCGGCCTGGTGAAGGCGCTAAAGTCGGGCGCCGCACCGGCTGGCTCCGTCTGCGTCTGCATCATCACCGGCAGCGGCCTCAAGGACCCGGACACGGCCGAGACCCTGCGGGCGCGGCACTTCGAGGTCGCCGCTGACCTCGGGGCCATCGAACGGGCGCTGGGGTTTTAGCCCCCCGATCCCGCACGGGGCGTCGTTGACGGCCTATGTGGGCCACCGTAGAATTTACAGCGCCATCCCGGGTTTCGACTGACGTAATCGCCTAGAGGCGCCGGACTGGAGCGACACTTGGCCCGAGCCACCTCGGAGATTCAGAGCAAGGACATCGACTCCGAGATCGACTGTATTCTGGCCCCACGGGCCGAGCGCAATGTCTTCCTCCACCCGGTGTGGCTCCGCACCTGGCTGGCCGAGTTCGGCGACCGCTTCGAGCCGCTCTTCCTCAGCTGTGACTCCCCGCGTCCCTATGCCATCGCTCCCCTCATGAGGGACGAAGACCGCCTAACGTTCATTGGCGACCCGCAGATCTGCGACTTCATGGACTTCGTGGTGGAGCAGGACAGGGCGGCGGAAGCGTACCGTGACCTCTGGCGCAAGCTGGAGGCAGAGGAGTGGTCGCGGCTGGACCTCTGGGGCCTCAGCGAGACGTCCGCTACCCGTCCGGCGATCGCCGAACTGGCGCGCGCCGCCGGCTACGAAGTCTGGGAGGAGCAAGAGGCCGTCTCGCCTCGAGTAGACCTGCCTCCGACCTGGGACGACTACCTCGCTACGCTGTCAAAGAAGGACCGCCACGAGCTGCGGCGCAAGCTCCGGCGGCTGCACGAGAGCGCCGGAGAAGTCACGCTGGAGGTGCATGCCGACCAGGCCTCGGTCAACGCGGCGATGGAAGATTTCCTCCGCCTGCACACCATGAGCCGCCAGGACAAGGCGGACTTCATGACAGGCGCCATGCCCTCCTTCTTCCGGCGCATGGCCTCAGCCATGGCTCGCGAGGGCCTCGTGAGGCTGTTCACGCTCCGCCTGGGCGGCAAGGCGGCGGCTTCCGTTTTCTGCTTCGATGCCG
>DATLYJ010000033.1 GCA_035574915.1 Dehalococcoidia bacterium
GGTGTTGGCCGCGGCGCTGGAGAACTTCGCGTTCCACGAGTCGGCGTCCGAGTAGTCGACTCCTTCGGGTGTGGGCCTCTCGCCGCGGCCCATGCGCTCCAGGGCGCCGGCCATCTCCCGGTGCCAGCCGGCGACGTGCGAGAGCAGGTCACGGGTGTTCCAGCTGTCGAGCCAGGGCTGGAGCATCTGCTCCTCGCTCAAACCCTCGATCTCGCGCTTGAAGGCAGCGAAGCCGTCGTCCAGCTTCTTCAGCAACTCGTCTTTGTAGGCCACCTCAAACCCCCTTTGCTGGGGCAATGATACGAGGTCGGAGCCGGTGAGGATCAGGGGACAGCAGTTCAGGACTTCAGCAGTTCAGGACTTCAGCAGTTCAGGGCTTCAGCACTTCAGGGCTTCAGCACTTCAGGGCTTCAGCACTTCAGGGCTTCAGCACTTCAGGGCTTCAGCAGTTCAGGGCTTCAGCAGTTCAGGGCTTCAGCAGTTCAGGGCTTCAGCAGTTCAGGACTTCAGGACTTCAGCAGTTCAGGACTTCAGCATTTCAGCACCCCAGGACCCCAGCTCCCCGGCACTCCGCGACGGGGAGGGGGCCTGACAAGCTGAAGCGCTGAAATGCTGAACTGCTGACCTCAGGGGGCCTGACAAGCTGAAGCGCTGAAATGCTGAACTGCTGACCTCAGCGTCCGCCGTAGGGCTTATAGGCGTTGTCCGTAATCAGGCGCCAGGCGTTGCGGTACATGGACAGCGCCTGCTTGAGCTTGCCGCCGCCAGGGGCATCCGCCTCCAGGTCAAGGTCGCTGGCGCTGCCTTTCTGGGCGGCGTAGCGTTCGAACTCGGCCGAAGGGAAGATCCAGCACTGCACCGGCGTTACCTGCCAGGAGACGCAGAGGACGTAGAGGTTGTCGCGAGGCTTGAGACGGCTTACGGAGAACCAGAGGGGGTAGTGCTCGTTCTCCGAGGCGCGTATGACGAGGTCCTTGAACCTGCCGTCTTCGCAGCGGACGACCGCGTCGACGCCCTCGATGTTCAGGAGCGGCGTGTAGACGATCACTCCTTCGCGCAGTAGCTGGTCGAACACCCAGAGAGCGGCCCGCTTGTGCGTTGGGATACTCTCGTCATCCATCGAGATCTCGGTCATTCTTCGCGCCTCCCGCGGCCCACGAAGCCAGTATGCGCCGCCCGCTATCCGCGGGCCAGGGCCGTTGGGACCTGCGTGGCTACTTCGCTGAAGCCGACGACCCGATGGCCTTCTCGAGGATCGAGACGGCTTCGTCGCATTCCGCTTCACTCACCGTAAGCGGGGGTGCGAGGCGGACGGCGTTGGGGCGGACGTTGTTGACGATGAGGCCTCTCTGCAGCGCCTCGGCGGTCACCCGTTCGGCGATGTCGCTGTCGAAGCCTATCGCGAGCAGGAGTCCTTTGCCCCTAACCTCCGAGATCAGGGGGTAGCGCTTGCGCAGCGCCTCGAGCTTCGAGGTCAGGTACGCGCTCACGGCCTTCACGCGCGATGGCATGTCGTTCTCGATCATGTAGCGGGTCACGGCCAGCGCCGCAGCGGTGGCCAGCGGATTGCCGCCAAAGGTGGAGCCGTGATCACCGGGCGTAAACACGGCCGCGTGTTGCTTGGCGAGGATGGCGGCCACAGGCACGCCGCCGCCGAGGCCCTTCGCCAGGGTAATCACGTCCGGCTCGAAGCCCATTTCTTGATAAGCAAACAGGGGACCAGTGCGGCACATGCCAGTCTGCACCTCGTCCAGGATGAGCAGGACCCTGTTCTCGTCGCACCAGCGGCGGACAGCCGGGAAGTAGGAGGGGTTAGGCACGTTCACTCCGCCTTCGCCCTGGATCGGCTCCAGGATAACGGCGCACGTCTGAGGCGTCGTGGCCTGCTGCAGGGCTTCGATGTCGCCGAACGGGACATGCACGAAGCCCGGGGGTAGGGGCGCGAAGGGCTCCTTATACCGGGGAGTGCCGGTCGCCGTGACCGCTGCCAGGGTCCGTCCGTGAAAGGCGTCATTGGCGGCGATGATCTCGAACGCGCCGTCCTTCCTCTCCCGGCCCCACTTGCGGGCGAGCTTGAAGGCGGCCTCGTTGGCCTCGGCGCCGGTGTTGGGGAAGTAGACCCGGTCGAAGCACGAGTGCTCCAGCAACAACTCCGCCAACTGCAGCTGCGGCACCGAGTAGACAGCGTTCGAGACATGGATCAGCGTCCGCGCCTGCTCCTCTATCGCCCTGACGAGCACGGGATGGCAGTGGCCCAGACTCGTAACGGCAGGTCCGCCGAAGAAGTCGAGGTACGACTTGCCGGTGTCGTCCCAGAGGCGAGTGCCCTCGCCACGCACGACGACAACGGGCATACGCCGTCCCGTGGTCATGAATACGCGGCTCTCGACCTCTCGCCAGTCGGTCACTTCACTCCTCCAGGCCTGCGATTGCTGAGCAGCGATCTTAGCATGCGGGCGGCGGCCACCCGTTTCGGTGCCCCTGGAGGTCTTCCGCTTGCCCTCCGGCCAGCGCCTACTGGCCCACCTGACGGGCGATCTGCTGCACGAGCTCCTGGGCGCGGTTGATCTCCTGCTGGTAGGTCGCGAGGTCGCCGTTGCGGAGAGCCGCCTGGGCGCGCGCGAAGGCCTCCTCTGCCTGGCGGGCAAGGTCGGCGACGTTCCCCGGCGTTGTGGCTGGCCGGGGCGTCGCGGTGGCGGCGGGGACGCCGGGCGTGCCCGGAGTTGGTGCGGCGGAGGGCGGCCCGGCACCGGCATCCGCGGTCGGGGCAGTGGGCGCGGCGCGGCCAAAGATAACTTCCAGGGCCCGGTCCAGCGTCGGCTCCATGGCGATGCGGTTGCCGTTTACGATGACGACTCGCTTCAGTTCCGGCAGCTGGCTGGTCTCAGCCCGCAGGTAGATCGGTTCCACGTAGAGGTTGCCGTTGCCGATCGGGATCATCAGGAGGTTGCCGCGGATCACGCGCGAGCCCGCGCGCTCCCAGAGACTGAACTGGGCCGAGATCTGGGCGTCCTGGTCGATGCGCGACTCAACCTGGCGGGGGCCGAAAACCAGCGTGTCGGTGGGGAAGCGGAAAGCGAGGAGCTTGCCGTAATTGGCGCCATCCGACCGCGCGGCGACCCAGGCGATGGTGTTCGAGCGCCTGGCAGGGACCAGCGGCAGGATGAGGGCGAACTCGGGCTCCGCCTCGCCGGGAATGCGCATGATCACGTAGTAGGGCTGGACCGGGACCTCTCCGCCCTCGAAGACCTCGTTCGGCACGCTCCAGATGTCCTCGCGGTTGTAGAGGGCGTTGGCTTCTTTGATGTGGTAAGTGCGGTAGACGTTTACCTGGGCCAGGAAGAGGTCCTCCGGGTAGCGGAGGTGGGCCCTGAGCGAGGCCGGCATCCGGTCCAGGGAGGTGAACAGCCTGGGGAAGGTCTTCGCGTAGGTCTGAATCATCGCGTCCGTTTCGTCCGCGATGTAGAAGGTCGTGGTGCCGTCGTAAGCATCGATCACGACCTTGACGCTATTGCGCACGTAGTTGGCGCCGTTGAGCTGGTTCTCCGCAGGCAGGTTGGCGACCGGCGTGGAGTAGGGATACCGCGATGTGGCCGTATAAGCGTCCTGGATCCAGTACAGCCTCCCGTCTGCCACCACGATGTAAGGGTCCTTGTCCAGCCGAAGGAAGGGAGCGAGAGTCTGGACGCGCTGCTTGATGTTCCTCCGCCAGAGGAGGCGGCTCTCATCGGTGAGGCTGTCGCTTATGGCGATGTTCACGTCGCCGAACTCCCAGGCGAAGATGAGGCGCCGGAACAACGAACTCAGCTGCACACCGCCCTCGCCCTCGAACACGCTCTCGGCGCTGCCCTCGCCAATCGGGTAGTCGAACTCCTTTGCACGCGTCTTGACGATGACGTAGTGGTCCGGCTCTTCGCCGTAGTAGATCTCTGGGCGCGTGAGCGGCAGCTTCCCTACCACCGGGATGTCGCGCATGAACAATTCGGGCAGACCTTCTTGCACGACCTCGTTGACCGGCGACATTACGACGCCGTAGCCGTGCGTGAACTGCAGCCGCCGGTTAACCCAGGTCTGCGCAGTCGGTGGGAGTCTCCCGGGAGAGAGCTCACGCGCGGCGATAAGCACCTGCCGCCGCTGGCCATCGATCGTGTACCGGTCGATGTCCACGTCCCGGAACTCATACAGGGGCCGGATGGTCTGGATTTGAGCATAGGTCTGGAGCAGGGGGCGGACGTCCAGGAGCCGGATGTTCTGGATGGTCTCCGGGTTCTGGGCTATCTCCTGGGGCGTGACTTCGGGGGCCGCCGGGAACTGGCGCTCCTCGATCGCGTCCAGACCGAAGGCGCTGCGCGTCATCTCGATGTTCCGCTGGATGTAAGGACGCTCCAGTTCCAGCTCATTGGGCTGGACCGAAAAGCGCTGGACGAAGGCCGGGTACACCACCGTGCCGATGACCGCGACCACGACCCACGCTCCCATTGCCGCCATGGGCACGACTACGCCGCGGGTGAATACCGCGAAGGCAAGCGCGCCGATCGTGATGACAGCCATCGCCGCCGAGACCCAGATGAAGGGGAGACGCGCCTTCACGTCCGCATAGGTAGCGCCGAAGACCGGCCCGTTCTCCGAGAAGCTCAGCTCGAAGGTGCTCAGCCAGTAACGCCAGATGAAGAGGCCCACCACAACGATGAGCAGGAAGCAGAGGTGCGCCTTCGAGGGCCTCTCTTCCTCCGGCCGGACGCCGATGAGCAGAAAGCGCGACAGGTAGAGCGCAGCGCAGACCAGCGTGGTCATCACTGCGACTCCGAGCAGCCAGTCCTGGGCGAAGTCGAGCGCCGGCAGGGTGAAGACGAAGAACGACACGTCGCGGCCAAACTGCGGGTCTTCGACGCCAAAAGACTGCCGGTTGAGGTACTGAAGGACGGTCATCCACTCGGAGGACGCAATGGTGCCAAAGATGATGGCGAGGAAGAGCGAGCCGGCTATGAGCCCGAGCAGGTACAGGCGCCGCAGGGCGGCGGCGTCGAAGTCCGCGAAAGCGGCAGGGCGGAGGCGCAGCACCGAGCGCGCGGCGATGTAGGCGTTGAACCCAAAGTAGACCAGGAAGAGGCCGGCGCCGCCGAAGAAGAGCCAGAGGCGCGTCGTCAGCATCTTCGAATAGACAGACCGGTAACCGGCTCCTTCGAACCAGAGCCAGTCGACGTAGAGGCCCTTCGCCGTGTTCAGGACGATGTACAGGAGCAGGAGGGCAACGCCGAGAAAGACCCAGCGGTTGTAGTCGCCGAAAGCGGCGAAGGGTGACCTCTGGCGCCGGATGCGGAAGGGGGGCGGTGGAGGCCCGAAGTCCTCACCCTCGCGGCCGCGCCCGAAGTCGAAGGCCACGGCTCAGACCTGACCTGCGCCCGACGGCGCCCCCGAAGGCTCGATGGACGTGCCCCGGCGCTGCCCTTCGAGACACTGCTTCAGGGCGTGCGCCTCCCGGCCGTCAACGATCCACGAGGGCACGCCTGCCTCCGCTGCTCGAAGGCAGGCCTCGAGCTTCGGCAACATACCGCCCGCGGCCGCGCCGCTGGCGATGATGCGACGGGCGGCACCAGGGTCGAGCCTTTCCGCCCAGGCGCCGGTCTCGTCCCTCACGCCGGGGACGTCGGTAAGGAAGATGAGCGCAGCTGCGCCGACCGCGGCGGCCAATTCGCCGGCAACCGTGTCGGCGTTGAGGTTCATCAGCTGTGCCGGCCTTTCGGCCCAGAACGCCAAGGGCGCGACCACCGGCAGGAAGCGTGACTCCATGAGGGCGGTAAGGAGACTCGTATCGACTCCGGACACACTGCCGACGAAACCCAGCCGCTCATCGATACGAGAAGTCGGCAGCATGGCTCCGTCCACCCCCGAGACGCCGACAGCCTTTGCGCCCAGGGCCAGGAGCTGAGCCACGAGCTGCTTGTTGACGAGCCCGGCGAATACGGCGGCGACGACCTCGATCGCGTCCGGGCCGGTGACTCGCAAGCCATCCACGAACTCCGACGCGATCCCGTGCACCTTCAGCCACTCGGTAGCCGCGCTGCCTCCGCCGTGCACGACCACGAGCCGGCGGCCCTGCGCCCACAGGGCGGCAATGTCCTCGAGGGCGGTGTCGTGCGCTCCTAGGGTGCTGCCGCCGACTTTGACGACAATGGGCCTCATCTCGCGGCTATGGTAGCAGGCGGGCGGCATGCTCACCGCTTACGGGTAGTCGCGGGGCCGGCTTCGGGCCCGGGCCGGCCGGGAGAGGCTGCGCTGCAGGGCCAGGAGTGCCGGGCATGCAAAAGCCCCTCGGCCGACCCGGCCGAGGGGCTTTCTCCGGCTCCGCCACAGCTCACATCCCCGCCACTCAGCGCCACCAGCGCTGCCCTGGGTCGCCCGCCGTCTGGCGGTCTCTCGCGGAGCCCCTGTTGGTCACGACCAGCGGGTCAGGAGCCTGGAGCCGGTGCCTGAACGCCTCCACGGCGTGTTCCCATCACTCACCGGCCTCACCTCCTTACCGTGTTCTCCTTACCTCTCCTTCCACCGTTATTATACCACGTTTGCTCGAAAGCGATGTTTATGTCGCCGTGGGACACGGTCCGATGAAGGCAGTCGGCTGATGCCCTCATCGGCGAACGAAGGAGGCCGGGCTTTGTGCCCGGCCTCCTTGGACCTTCCTGTGTCAAGTATCCATTGTCCGCGATGGTCATTCGCCGCCTTGGCGTCGCCCGTTCCAGTTTGGGCTCTTCGTTTGGTTCACGGACCCTGGTTTCCGCTTGCGCCCTGCGGTCCAGCAGGGCGTTACTTCTCGACCTGCCAAACCCCGAACAGGACCCTGATCTTGACTGCGAATCCTGTTGCCATCTGTGCCTCCGAGGCAAGCATCCACCGCCGGCGTCGATCGTAGACAGAGCCGAACGGCCCTAAGTGGCGGCCTCGGCTACCGATCCAAATCAGCACTGCAGGCTGCCGATAATCCAGTAACGCGACATCCATTCGGAGGGGCCGCTTGAGGTTTCGTACTCTGAAGGCGTTCGGGGCGTTCAGCGTTGCCGTGCTCGCCGTCTGCCTCGTCGTCCAGGCGGCTGGCGAGGACCTGGCGGCGGCCACGCTCGACCTTGTCACGGTTGCTACGGCCGTCGTCGCGGCTTGGACGAGCTTCCGCGCAAGCCGCACATCACGGCGCCGGGTGCGCGCGGGCTGGACTCTGGTAGCGGCCGGCCTCCTCGCATGGACGGCAGGCGATGCCATGTGGGCCTTCTATCAGGTCGTCCTTGGTGACGAGCTGCCCTTCCCCTCGGGGGCGGACGCGGCCTATCTCGCCGGCTATCCGCTCGTTTTCGCAGGGGTGCTCTTCCTCGCCATGCCATCGCGCACGGTCGCGGTCGTACGTACGGCTATCGACGCATCCCTTGTCGTCGTCCTCGCGGCGGGCCCCGTGTGGCACTACGTCCTGGAGCCGGCATTCGCGGACAACTCTGTGCCGGTCGCGACGCGCGTGCTGGGGGCGCTGTACCCGGCGGGAGACCTGCTTATCCTCTTCGCCCTGGCCGTGGCGGCCTTGCGCGGCTGGCGCGATACCTGGGGAGTGGTCATGGGCCTCCTGGGCACGGGGCTGGCTGTAATGATGGCAGCCGACTTCTCCTTCGCGCTGCTCGCGACCAGCGGCGACTACCAGTCCGGCGGCCTGCTCGACCTCGGCTGGGTCGTGGGCTACTTGCTCGTGGCGGCCGCGGGCCTCACGCACGCCCGCCCCACGGGGGTCCACGAGGAGGACCGCGCCCGGCTGGCGCCTTCCTGGCGCCAGGTGCTGCCCCTCGCCGCCCTCATACCGGTGACCATCTGGGTTGCATTCGAGAGGACCCATGGGCCCGGCTCCGTGGAGAGCGTCCTCCTGAGTGTCGCCGTGACGCTGTGCGTGGGGCGGGCGATGGTGGCGATCTCCGATGTCATGACTCTGAACCAGGAGCTCGCCCGGACGCAGGGCTACCTGGAAGAGGCAAACAGGGAGCTGACCGCGCGGTCGAAGCGCCTCCACTCTGCCCTGGCTGACGCCGTCGAGACGGCGAGGCGTGACCCCCTCACTCGCCTCCTGCATCACGCGGCCATCCTGGAGGAACTGGGGGCCCGCCTCAGCCAGTCGAACGACCCGACTGCCGTGGTAATGCTCGACATCGAGCGGATGAAGCACCTGAACGACACGCTGGGACATATGGCCGGCGACTGGTTGCTGCTCGAAGTGGCCGACAGGCTCCAACGTGTTGCCGGACCGAACGCGGGCCGCTATGGAGGCGACGAGTTCCTGGTCTTCGTAGAGGTCGCTGACGGCGAGGTGGCCACCCTGGAGTCCGAGCTGACGAGCGCGCTTTCCGACGTCGAAGTCATCGTCGCGGGCGGTGGTGTCGCGCGCGCCAGCGTTAGCTTCGGCATTGCCCTGTCGCCTGTCGACGGCACGACGGTGGAGGGGCTGGTGAACGCGGCCGACCAGCGGCTCTACGCCGCCAAGAGGATGCGGATGCGGCGGCGGGTAACGGACGCGGCCTGAGCGTCAGTTACGCGAGCGTCGCGACGAGGTCGTCCTCGGAGACCTGGTCGCCTTCCTTCACCATCACGGCCTCGACACGTCCGGCCGCGGGCGCGGTCACGGGGATGTGCATCTTCATGGACTCGATGACCATCATCTCGTCCTCTTCCTGCACGGGATCGCCCGGGCTAACTTTTACCTCGAGGATGATGCCGGTGGTGGGTGACCTTACCTCAGTAGCCAGGGCAGAGCTCCAGTTCTAGTGCATGGCCACGGCAAGGGGCCGGGTGATCACGGCCGCATGCCGCGGGACTTGGGACCTAGCCGGGTCTTCTCCAGGTTGTAGGCGAGCCGCACCCACTTCGCCAGTATCGGGCGCGTGTCGCGCGGGTCGATGATCTCTTCGGCGTTGAAGCTCTCTGCCATGCGCCAGATGCTGCGGCCGCGGTTCAGCTGTTCCTCCAGCTCTCGCCGGCGCGCGTCCGGGTCCGGCGAGGCCTCGATCTCGCGGCGATACGCCGCCATCACGCCGCCCTCGATGGGCAGGGAGCCGGCGTCCACTGAGGGCCAGACGTAGCGCAGGTTGAGGCTCTGCGTGCGGCCGTGCCCGGCGCCGGCCACTCCGTACGCCCGGCGGATGATGAACGTCACCCAGGGCGTCGTCGCCTGATAGACCGCGAAGAGGTAGCGGGAGCCGGCGCGGATCGTACCCTCGCGTTCGGCCTCGACACCGATCACGAACCCCGGCTGATCGACCATGTTGACTATGGGCAGGTGGAAGGTGTCGCAGAAGTCGATGAACCGCGCGCCCTTGTGTGATGCGTCGGCGGTCAGGCCGCCGCCGAAGTGGTAGGGATCGTTGATCATGACCCCGACGGGATGGCCATCGACGCGGGCGAGTGCGGTTACCAGGGAGCGCCCGTAGTACCGCCCGATCTCGAAGATTGAGTCCTGGTCCATAACGGCGCGAAGGATGCGCCGGCAGTCGTAGACCTTGTTGCGCTCCCGGGGAATGGCTGAAAGAAGCCATTCGTCGCGCCGATCCGGGTCGTCCGCGGTGGGCAGCACCGGAGGCATCTCCCAGACGTTCTGGGGCAGGTAGGAGAGCCATCTCCGGATCTGCCTGAAGGCGTCGTCTTCGTCCTCTGCCTCGTTGTCGACGACGCCGGAGCCGCGGGCGTGGATGTGCGCGCCGCCGAGGTCCTCCTTGGCGATGGCGTAACCCATCCCGCGTTCCACCACGGGCGGGCCGGCCACGAAGACCTGCGATGTTTCTTTCATCATCACCGACCAGTGGCTGGCGACCACGCGCGCGGCGCCAATGCCGGCGACAGAGCCCATCGCGGCGCCGACCACCGGTATCTCGCTCATGGCATCGACGATGATGTCCCAGGCAGGGTTGCCGGGGATGTACATGCCGCGTCCACCGCCACCGGGCTCCGAGGACCGGACGCTGCCGCCGCCGCCGGTGCCGTCGACAAGGCGGATGATCGGGATGCGAAGCTCGCGGGCCATACGCTCGGCGTGCCCTGCCTTGCCACCGATGGCGCCGTCGGCAGCGCCTCCCCGGACCGTAAAGTCATCACCGCCGACGACTACCGGCCGGCCGTCGATTGTGCCCATGCCCATAACGAAGTTCGAGGGCCGGAAGGCGGTGAGGTTTCCGGACTCGTCGTACTCGGCACGCCCGGCGAGGGCGCCGCGTTCGTGAAAACTGCCGGGGTCCAGCAGGCGCTCGATGCGTTCGCGGACGGTGTACTTGCCGGCGGCCCTGTGGCGGGCGACGCTCTCCGGGCCTCCCATCTGGTAGGCGAGCTGCTTGCGCCGCTCCAGCTCCTCCATCTCCGGCTGCCAGACCATGTCCCTGCTCCTCGGCTTTCCGAGCGGGATCATCCGGCATAGACTCCGACGCACGCAAGACGGGGGCGACCGAGATCATGCGGTCATGATGGGTAGTGTTGTCATGTTGCTTGTCGCGCCCGCGGCCGGTCAGCCGGTCGAGCCCCGCGAGAGGGTGGAACTCATCGCAGGCAGGGGCGTTGCCGGCGACCGCTACGCGGCCGGGCGAGGCCACTGGAGCGACCCGCGCTGGCCGGACCAGGAGCTGACCCTTTTCGAGTCGGAGGTCGCCGAGGAGCTGGGGCTGGGGCCGGAGCAGTTCCGCCGCAACATAGTGACCCGCGGCGTCAGCCTGGAGTCGCTCCTTGGGCGGCGCTTCCGGGTGGGAACAGCGCTGATCGAGGGCGTCCGGCCCTGCGACCCTTGCAGTTACATCGAGCAGTTCAGCAGGCCGGGCGTGATTCGCGAAGTCATGGGAATCAGGGGCGGGCTGCGTGCCCGCATCCTCGAGGGCGGGACCGTCAGGCTCGGCGACCTGGTGGTGCCGGCATAGGGCAGGCCCAAAACAAGGGCCGTATGGGCATATCGAACCTGCTCAAAACTGCTTATAATCAGCGCCGGAAGTGACGGGATAGTTCCTCAGGAGGAGCCAACTTGGCAGTCGACGGCAAGTACAACATCACGCTGAACACGCCGATTGGTTCGCGGCAAACGACTCTCGAGCTGAAGGCGGACGGGACGTCCCTCAGCGGCACGTGGGTCGGTCAGGGCGGGCCGCAGGAGTTCTCCGGCGGCACGGTTGACGGCGACAACGTCGCCTGGTCGGTTAACATGCAGGGGCCCATGGGAGCGATGACTCTTTCCTTCAAGGGGAAGGTCGAGGGCGACAACATCAACGGCGAGGTACAGTTCGGGAGCTTCGGCTCCGGCACCTTCTCCGGGACGCGAGCATAGGAGACCTCGACGAGCCGCCTCACCCCGCGGGGTGGGGCGGCTTCTCTTTGCCCGCCGGAGGGCTAGGTCAGGCCGGAGTCGAAGTCCAGGATGAGACGCTCGAACTCGTCCGGGCGCTCCATGGGACCGAAGTGGGTGGCGCCGGACATCACCTCGGTCTGGACCTGCGGGAAAATCGTCCGCACCGGCCGTGATGGGTCTCGCCCGGGCCCCAGGCGGCCGCTGTTTTCACCGAAGATCAGCCTTACGGGCGTCGTCTCGTTCGTCACACCCAGCCAGGGCCCTTCATCCAGCATCGCCTCATAGAGCTTGCCCTCGACCCAGGCGGGGCACAGGCGCTCGATGCCGCCTTCGACTGGCGCGGTGCCATGCTCGATGAGCGCGCGCAGATAGTCCTCGCGCCAGTGGCGGAAGATGTCGCGCTGGCGGTAGTAGTCGAAGAGGAATTCGCGGCCGGGAAAAGAGGTGCGCCGGCGCTCGGTCCGCTGCGCGAGCCGCAGCGCCGGCGGCGGCTCCGCGGAGCCGGGCGGCGCGGCGCGGCTCAGCGGCGTCGTCGGTTCGAACGCGAGTACGCCACGCACCAGGCCAGGATTGTAGGCAGCCGCCAGGAGCGATGCCCCGCCGCCGCGGGAGTGGGCCACGATAAGCGGCCGCGCCAGGCCGAGGCCACGGATCACCCCGGCGACGTCGTCGCGAAGGTTGCTCCAGTCGTAACCGGACTCGGGCTTTTCGGAGTGACCGTGTCCGCGCAGGTCAAGGCCGAAGCAGAGGTAACCCTTGATGCGAAGCGACTCCATCAGGGGCGCCCAAACGCCGCCACAGTGGCTGTTGCCGTGCACCAGCAGGACCGCGCGGTCGCCGTCGCGGCCGGCCTTCAGGCAATGGAGGCGGATGCCGTTCGCGTCGACATAGACAGACTCGAGTGTCATCGCGCGAAGGTTATCCGATAAGGCGCGTCGGGGCCACGCCCCGGCGCCTGGGATTTGCCGGACGCGTCCACGTGCGGCGCGTCCGCTCCGTTCAGACCTTCCTTCCCACGTCAGAGGTTTGTAATCGCGCCCGGGGCACCCTGTGGGCTATCCTCGGCACTCCGAAGGTGGAGGAGAGTCATGACGGCAATCGACGACAAGTACGCGCAGTTGGGCGGAGCAGCGGGGTTCCTTGGCGCCGTGACCATCGACGAGCACCCGGCCGCGGACGGGGTGGGCGCGTTCGCTCACTACCTGGGAGGCTCCATCCTCTGGCACCCGGCGACCGGGGCGCACGAGGTGCATGGCGCGATCAAGGAAAAGTACGACGAATTGGGCTGGGAGGCCGGCTTCCTTGGCTACCCCCTGACCGACGAGACCGGAGCGCCCGACGGCGTGGGGCGCTTCAACCATTTCCAGGGCGGCTCCATTTACTGGCATCCCCAGTTCGGGGCGCACGAAGTGCACGGTGCGATCCGGGACAAGTGGCAAGAGCATGGCTGGGAGGCCGGCACTCTGGGCTACCCGGCGACAGACGAGCTGCCGTGTCAGGACGGGGTGGGGCGGTTCAACCACTTTCAGCACGGGTCCATCTTCTGGACGCCGGCCACCGGGGCGCACGAGGTCCACGGGGCCATCAAGGTGCGCTGGGAGGTCCTGGGCTACGAGCATGGCGCCCTTGGCTACCCCACGAGTGACGAGCACGACAGCGAGCACGGCTTCGCGCGCGTGAGCGAGTTCCAAAGGGGCGCGATCTTTTGGGACGTGAACCGCGGCCCCTACGAGGTCTTCCCGCCGCCCCCGCCGGCGGCGCCAAACCCACCGGTCGGCGGACGTTGGGATATTCCGGACTTCGATTCAGGCATCGTGGGAGTACACGCCGCGCTGTTCCCGGAGGACAAGGTCCTGCTCTTCACCTACCTCAACCCCGGAGAGCACGCGGAGGAGGCGCCCCAACCGCTCGGGGACTCGGTGCTGCTGAACTACACGACCGGAGCGATCACCAAGCCGCCGGTCAACACGCCCCAGCCGATGAACCTCTTCTGCTCGGGACACGCGCAGCTCCCGGACGGCCGGCTGCTGGTGACTGGCGGCGAGAGGGAGTTCCCGGGCATCTTCTCCCTGCACATTTTCACGCCCGGCGGTCCGGCCGGAGGGCAGTGGCAATTCGTCGGGAACATGAACCGCGGTCGCTGGTACCCCACCGCCGTAACGCTGCACGACGGGCGCGTCCTGATCATCGGGGGCATGGACCTCTCGCCGAACGGGACCCGGGCGGGAGTGGCGGACTTCGAGATATATACGGACGGGGCGGGCGTCAACCTGCCAACGCCGGCGCCGCACCTGGCCCAGGCCGGCCTGATGACCTTCCCTTTCGTCTACGTGCTGCCCTCAGGCCGGCTCCTGGTCCATGCCGGGGAACTGACGCGCTTCCTTGACCTTGGTTCGATGTCCTGGGTGGGGCCGGCTATCGCTGCCGCCGACAGGCCGGGGAAGAATGCCCGCACCTACCACCTGGAAGGCACTTCCGTACTGCTACCGCTGAAGCCGGGCGGGCCGGCGCCATACCGAGCGCGGGTGATGGTCTTCGGCGGCGGGGGACCGCCGGGCGCGGACATCCGCACTCCGGCGACCGAGACCTGCGAGATCATGGACTGCGACGCCGCGGCGCCGGCCTGGGCGCTGGCCCCTTCGATGTCGCGGCCCCGGGTAATGCCGGACGCCGTTCTCCTGCCCGACGGCACGGTGCTGGTCATGAACGGCAGCAGCACGGGCGTGGCTGACAACGGCGCTAACCCCGTGTATGAGACCGAGATCTACGACCCGGAGACCAGCACCTGGCGCCCCATGGCCAATATGGCCGTGCCGCGCCTTTACCACGCCACCGCGCTGCTCCTGCCCGATGGCAGGGTGATGACGGCCGGGACGGACTCGATGTGGAACCCCGACCCGTTCCACCACTCCCAGTTGCGGTTGGAGTTCTTCAGCCCGCCCTACCTCTTCGCCGGGCAGCGGCCGACGTTCTCGGCGGCTCCCCCGGACGTTGCCTACGGCGCCGCCTTCAGCGTCGCCACGCCTGACGGCGCCACGGTTGACGAAGCGGTGCTGATGCGCTGCGGCTCCTGCACGCACTCCTTCAACCCTGACCAGCGATACGTTGGACTCACGATCTTGAGCCGTCCGTCCGGAGGACTGACGCTCCAGGCCCCGCCCAACGGGTTCGTCGCACCGCCGGGGCGCTACATGCTCTTCCTGCTCCGTGGTGGCGTGCCGTCAGTGGCGAAATTCGTCATGGTCCACTCCTGACGGCCGGCGGCACTTCTTGCCGGGCGGAGTGGCCCCGGACTCAGGGGTCGGCTGCGCTGCCGCCCTGTTCCCCCTCGCCGACGGTAGCGTGCTCCTCCCCGGGCTCCATTGTCGCGCCGCAGACGCAGGTGAACGGCTGCCGCTTCGGATATTCGCTCTCGGTGAGCACCTGGATGCGCCGGCCGCAGTCGCGGCAGAGCCAGATGCCTGCCACAGGCTTGACCTGAGTCTCCTGCACCTCTCGCCGTATTTCGGCCATTCCTCAGACCCGCCTTCGGTGCCAGCCCGAGTAGCCAGCCACAACGCCGACGAGGAGTGCTATGAGCAGTCCCAGCAGGAACACGCGGGCGACGAAGACGCCCAGCCCGCCGAACAGGAGGATCAGGAGCAGCAGCACTAACAGGAGCGTGACCATGAGACCTCCCCTGCCGTCCCCGCGGCCCGTATTCACCTTACGCAGCCGCCGATCTCACCAACCTCAGACCGCGCACGCGTCGCATATCGAAGGCATTCCCTGCCGGCGCGCTTGTTAGGGGCCTGTTAGGGCGGCGGAATGGGCCTTGATCCGGCGCTGACAGAGTCCTCGCGACCATGTGATAGCTCGGTAAGCGCGAACCAGGAGGTGTGCAGATGGAACGACAGGCCGAAGGTTGGACTCAGAAAATGCGTGGCAGGATCCGCTCCACCTGGGGCGAGGTCACGGACGATGACATCGACCAGGCGCGGGGCAACGTCGACCGCCTCGTGGGGACGATCAAGCAGAAGGCCGGCGAAGCCGAGGAGAGCATTCGCGAGCGCCTGCGGGGCTGGGAACGAGAAGAGGACACGGCCAGCGCCCACGACTAGGTCCGGCCGGGACGGAGGCTAGGCAGGAGGCGAGGCAATGGAACCCAAAGACAAGCTTCCGGACAACCACGTCATGGCCGTGATCGACGGCCATCAGGAAGCGGAGGCGGCCGCCGCTGACCTGCGCACGCAGGGCTTCGAAAGCACGAGGTTGCTCCGCGGCGACGACATCACGCGGGAGGTTGACCCGAAGGCGGAACGGTCGACGGGCATCGCCAAGGCGGTCAAGGCGTTACAGGACCACTTCAGCGAAGAGTTCAACTACCTCGCGCAGTATCAGGAGGAGGCGAGGGCCGGTCACGATGTAGTCGCCGTGCTGGTCCGCGATCCGGAACAAGCGGACAGTGTCCGCGAGATCCTCGAGAACCACGGGGCGCGGAACGTGCGCTTCTTCGGCCGCCTTGCCATCACGGACATGTCACCCGAGAGCAACCCGACGACTCGCTCGGAGGAGTCCCCGGAGCGCCGCAACTGGACTGATTGGTCCAACCTCTAGGCGACGGCCTTCGCCTGCTGTGCCCGCGCGCGCCATCCCGCTGACCCGCGGTAGCCGGGCCAGCGAACACTGACGTGCGACAGTGAGCCCCCGGCTCGCGGACACGAGGCTGCGGCGCGGCGTAGGCTCCGGCAGCGTAACGGCGATAGCGGCGGTCTGGCTGGCGCCCACATGGCGCCGCTGGGAGCGTTGATCGCCCGGCGCGTGCCATCGCGCCGTCCGCGCCCTGGGTCTGGTTCGTGCTGCAGAAGGGGCGTAAGGCGGACGAAATGACCGTGCGACGAATGTTGTCGGGCTGATAGGTTCGGGCAACTACGCTTGGTCGGAACCCCTGCAAGGGAGAGTCGCTATGAAGAGCAAGCTGGCGATTGCGGGACATCCCCTACACCCGATGCTGGTCACCGTGCCAGTCGGGCTGTTCGTCTGGGCCTTCGTCGCCGACATCGTGTACCTGGCTACGGACAAGGACCGCATGTGGTACGACATATCGTTCTGGTCGGGCGTGGCCGCGATCGTGACTGCGCTGGTGGCCGCCGTTGCCGGGCTTGTCGATTACCTTACGGTCGCCGTCCGCACCGAGGCGCGCGGCATGGCTACGGCCCATATGTTGCTCAACGTCACAGTAGTCGCGTTGTACTTCATTGCCATGTTGCTGATGCGGGACGGCGGCGCGCTCGAAGGCGGCAACCTCACGCTTGTCGTCGCCTTGCACGCCATCGGCGCCGGGCTGCTGTCCGCTTCGGGCTGGATCGGCGGCGAGATGAGCTACCGGCACCACCTGGCGATAATCCCTGACGATGGCGAGCTCGAGGCCGCGGAGAACCGCCGCCACCTGGTGTCCGGTGAGCTTCGCGGCGGATTCAGGATGCGCTGAGCGGCGAAGGTGCCCTAGCGCCACGCCCTGAGTGCCCGGTCTTGGGGCATAATCGCCGGTACAGGCGCGCCATGCCCCCTCCAGTCGCCATCACCCGTGTCACGACGGCCCGACCGCAATATCGCATCGACTCTGGCAGGGCCTCGACGCTGATCGGCGCCGCAGTCGGCGACGCCCGCAGGGCCGCCGCAATCGCGAGGGGCAGCCGTATCCGCGAGCGCGCCCTCGCACTGTCCCCCGACGCCATCGGCAAGCTGGGAAGCATCGAGGAGCGGAACGCAGTCTACAGGCGCGTCGCCCCGCTCCTTGCCCTGGAGGTAAGCCGGGGCGCGCTTTCAGGGATCAAGGCTTCGACTGTGGGGTGCCTTGCCAGCTCCTCTTGCACGGGATACATGGTGCCCGGCTGGGACGTGGAGGTCGCCCAGGCCTGCGGTCTACCCCGGGAGGCTCTGCGCATACCCGTCACGCAAGCCGGCTGTTCGGGAGGTGTTGTCGCCCTCAGCCTGGCGGCCGCCTGGGCCCGCCAGAATCCCGGCCGCCCGGCACTCGCCGCCGCAGTCGAGCTGTGTTCGCTCGCCTTCCAGGCGGACCCCGAACCCGGGAACCTGGTGTCCACGCTGATCTTCGGCGACGGTGCTGGCGCGGCGCTGCTCGAGCCGGGCGGAGACGGCCTGCGAGTCGTGGGCTCTCGGTCAGTGCTCCTGCCCTGTTCGCGCGAGGCGATCGGCTTCGACCTTACGGACACGGGTTTCTATCCCCGCCTGTCGCTGGACCTCGCTGACATGCTGCCGGAGCCCACGCTGGCCGCCGTGCGCGCGCTGCTGGAGACCAGGGGCCTGCACCTCCCGGACCTCTCGTACGCGCTCTTGCACCCGGGCGGGCCGCGCATCCTCGATAATCTGCAGGCGGCGCTGGGGCTCCCGGCGCGGGCGCTGCGCTGGTCGCAGGAGTCGCTTGCCGCCCAGGGCAACACCTCGTCAGCCGCCATCTTCGACGTCCTCAGGCGCTACCTGGATGACCCGCAGGCGCCTCGGGGCTGGGGAGTGGTAGCCGCCTTCGGCCCGGGCGTCTCTATCGAGCTCCTGCTCGTGCACAGACCGTGATCCGCGTCCTCGTCTGTGGCCTGGCGGCGGCCCAGCGCCTACTCGAGTTGCGGGCCTCGCGAAGGCATGTGGCATCGTACTCCGGCGCTCGCGAAGGGCCGTGGAGCAGGCGGACATACCCACTCATAGTCCTGCTGCACACGGCCGTCATCGGCGGGACGCTGGCGCTCGGCGGGAAGGTCCGCCTGCCCTGGCTTGCCGCTTTCCTCGCGTTGCAGCCCATCCGGTTCTGGGTGCTCTGGACACTGGGGGACCGCTGGAATACGCGCGCCGTCGTGCCCGAGGGGTTGGTGGTCGCTACTGAGGGACCCTACGCCTTCGTGCGCCACCCGAACTACGCCATCGTGGCCGGCGAGCTGGCGGCGTTACCAGCCGCCTTTGGCCTGGGACGCCTCGCGGCCGCGGCAACTGCCATCAACGCCGTCCTGCTCACCCTCCGCATCCGTGAGGAGGAAGCGCTGCTGCTGGCCGCCGAGAGCTACCGGGAGCACTTCGCCGATAAGCCACGCTTCCTGCCCGGCCTCTTCTAGCCGCTCAGAGGCCGAAGAGCAGCCCCGCCAGGTCGCGCGGCCGCAGCTCGCGGAAGCCGAGCTCGCCGCCATTCAAGGCAACCAACCGGCTGAAGACGCCGGGCCGGGCAGCCAGGTTGCGGATTGCCCACCGCGCCAGGGCCGGCCGCCGGCGTAAGAAGAGGATGAGGTCAGCGAGGAGCGTCGAAGGCCGGCGCAGGTCGCGCCAGCCCCGTTCGTAGTGCTGGAAGGCGGACGAATTGCCGGTCTCCAGGTACGACTCGACGGCGCTCGCGACGAGGCGGCTGGCGCGCAGGGCCAGGGAGATACCCTCACCCGTCACGGCATCGTGGAAGCCGGCGGCATCGCCGGCGAGCACGAGGTTGTGCCGCCAGGCGGCGCCCGGTTCGGCGGGAAAGGGTCCGGCAACCCGAGGCGCATCCGCCAGGGAGGCGTCCTCGACCTCCGGCAGGCCGGAAACGTAACCAAGGAAGGCGCTGGTAAGGTCGCCTCCGAGGCTTCGCGCCTCCGTTCCATCGAGAAGGACCGCCACATTTGCCTCCCGGTCTCCGACGGGAGTCACGTAGACCTCATGAGACTTCCGGAAGTGCACCGTGATGGCGTCCCCCGGGTCTCGGGGCGTTTGGAAGTGAGCACTCACGCCGTAGCGTCGGCGCCTTCGCGGCCTTGCGGATAGCCCCGCCATACGTCGAAGGGACGAGCCCATGCCGTCCGCGGCTACGAGGACACGCCCCTCGAACTTCCGGCCCTCCGCATCGACCATGCCGCCAAAGCCGCGCGGCCCCGGCATGAGGCCAATTACCCTGCAGCCGGTCACGACCTCGACCCCGGCGGCCCCTGCTGCCTCGAGAAGAGCTCCGTCCAGCACCGTCCGGGGGATGCCGAGGCCGGTCCGGCTCGAGGGGCTGAGGGCGGCCGAGCAGGAGGCGCCATCGACCTCGAAGCGCAGGCGGCGCAGCGGCCACACACGGCCGGCGATGGCATCGACCACCCCCAGCCGCTCAAGCTCGCCTACTCCTGCCGGGAAGACGCCTTCACCGCAGGCCTTCCGGCGCGGGAAGAGGGCGCGATCCAGCACCAGCACCCGCGCGCCGGCTCGCGCCAGGCGCAGCGCCGAGGCCGCACCCGCGACGCTGCCGCCGGCCACGACCACGTCATGCACGCCCGCACCGCCGGCCATCGAAACGATGCCGAAACGAGACCGGCAGCCGGATTGAGGCCGCCCGATCCAACGGCGGCGTACTGTCGCCCTCACGGATGCGACTTCTAATTGGCACCAGCGTCCTCTGGTTCGGCCTGAGCATGTTCGCGGATGGCGTCACGACGCTCATTCTCCCAGACCTGCTGGAAGACCAACTACCGGAAGGCCTCGAGGGTACCGTTCTCGGCCTGGTTACATTCGTTGGTCTGGCCGCAGCGGCATTAGTGCAGCCTGTCGCCGGTCACTTGAGCGACAGACTCGGCGCCGGGTGGCGGCGCCAGCCCGTGATCGCGGCCGGGGTGGCTGTCTCATTACCCGGCGCCGCGCTGCTCGCTCTCGGACCGGGCCTGCCATGGGTGTTGGCAGGCTACTTCGTGCTCCTTCTGGCGCTCAGCGTCGCACAGGCGGGACAGCAGGCGCTGGTGCCCGACCTGGTACGGGAGGAGCGCCGGGGGCGTGCTGCCGGACTCAAGGGAGTGATGGACCTCGGCGGCGCGCTGGTCGCTTTCCTGGTCCTCGGGGTGACGCTCGAGCAGGGCGGGCCGGTCCCGGGCCTGGCGATCATGTCCGCGGTCCTAGTCGGGGTGTTCCTGCTTGGTCTGGTGTTGCAGCCACGGTGGCCGAGCGCCCCGCCGCCGAGGGAGTCGCGCCCGCGACCGGCGGACGCCTTCAGGCTCGACCTGCGGACGCATGCCGCGTTCGTGCGCGTGACGGTTGCCCGCCTCCTGTTTCTGTTCGGCGTCTATGCCGTCGGCCGGTTCTTTCTGTTCCTCGCAGACGACAGGTTAGGCATGGAAGCGGACGAGGCAGAGGAGGAAGCGGCCTTCCTTCTCGCTGGGCTGACGCTCGTTAGCTTGCTGGCGGCCCTGCTCGGGGGCTGGTTCGCCGACCGCCGCGGACGCGCAACGGCGATGACGCTTGGGGCCTACCTCGGCGCTGGCGGTATCGCCCTGCTGGTCGTGGCGCGGAGTCAGGCGTCGCTGTTCGGCTTCGGGGCGTTGCTGGCCCTCGGTTCGGGGTTGTTCACGGCCGGCAACTGGGCCCAGGCCGCGGACCTTGCCCCGCAAGAGGAGAGGGCGCGCTTCATGGCGCTGGCGAACCTCGGCACGGCGGGCGCGATCGCGGCTGCGGGCCTGCTCGGGCCAGTAATCGATGCCGGGAACGCAGCCTCGGACGGCCTGGGTTACGACCTGTTGCTCGCTGTCGCCGCCGCGTCGGTCTTCGCCAGCGCGCTCGCCGTCCGGCCGCTGGCGCCGTCTCGCGAGAGGCCCGCGCCCGCCATAAGGCGCCCCTCCGGAGGTGTTACATGAATACGAATAGGGGGACGCGCGACTCGAAGGCCCTGGACCTGCCGGGCTGGCTGGCTTATGCCTACAAGCCGGTCCTGCCCCTGCTCGAGAAGCTACACGTCAGCCGCCGCGGCACGCGGGAGCACAACCCGGCCGACATCCTGCTGCCCGAGGGGTACGTCGCGGAACTGGTGGCTTCCGGATTCGACGCCCCTGACCATTGCTGCTTCGATGGCCAGGGCGCCTGCTACGTCTTCGAGTCCGGACACAAGGTCGAGCAGCCGCCCCGGATCCTGAAGGTCGACCCGGACAGCCGGACCTACGAAGTGTTCTTCGAGCTCCCGCGGGAACGCTGGATTCCGACGGGCGCGGTCACCGGCGGTTGCTGGCACGAAGGCCACCTCTACGTCTGCAATACGGATACGCTCTCGCGCATTGGCCCGGATGGCCGCATCGACGACATCGTGACCGGACTGCCAGGCCTCGGCGATCACCAGGCGAACTATCCCGTGGCCGGACCGGACGGCAAACTGTACTTCGGCGTCGGCTCGGCGACGAACGCCGGCGTCGTCGGTCCGGACAACGCCGGTTACGAATGGCTGCCCAAGCACCCGCAGGTCCATGACGTTCCGGCCAGGGACCTGGTCCTGAGGGGGCTGGACTTCGCGAGCCGTAACGTCCTGGGAAGCCTGACGGAGACCGTCGCCACGGGAGCGTTCGTCCCCTTCGGCACGCCGACATCACCCGGGCACGTAGTCCGCGGCAACGTGAAGTGCTCCGGCTCTGTGTTGCGCTGTGAGCCGGATGGCTCCGGGCTGGAGGTGGTGGCCTGGGGGCTTCGCAACCCTTACGGCATCGCCTTCGCGCCGGATGGGAAGCTCTACGTAACGGAGCATGGCAGCGACGAGCGCGGCGCGCGCTACATCGTGGGCGACCCGGACGACTTCTACCAGATCGAGGCGGGCCGCTGGTACGGCTGGCCGGACTTCGCCTCCGGCATCAGGCTGGACGACGCTTACTGGGGCGATGCAGGCAAGGCCCGCGAGCCGGTCCTGCAGGAGTTTCCCGAGCCGCAGCCGCCGCGTCCGGTGCTCAGCTTCGAGCCGCATGCCGCGGCCAATGGCTTCGACTTCTGCCGCGATGGGCGCTTCGGCTTCGCCGGTGACGCCTTCGTGGCGCTGTTCGGAGACCTGTTCCCGCTCACGACGACGCGAGAGGCGACCCCAGCCGGCTTCAAGGTGGTGCGCATCGATATGAAGACGCTCACCGCACTGGACTTTGCCGTCAACCGCATCGCCGGCCCGGCTTCGAAGTTGCCACATGCCGGCTTCGAGAGGCCGTCGCACTGCGCCTTCGGGCCGGATGGCTGCCTCTATGTCGTGGACTCGGGTGAGATCGACCTCGCGCCCGAGCGTGGCGGAATCCGCATGAAACAGGGCACTGGCTCTCTCTGGCGCATTCGCCGTGTGGCGCTGGAGACCGGCGAGCTTCCGCCCAAGCCAGCGACCTGGCCTGTCAACGTCATCCCACTCCTTGCCGCACCGCTGGCGATCGTGGTGGCTGCCCTGGTGGTGGGAGCGCTCCTTCGCCGACGCCGCCGGGGTTCGCGAGAGCCGGCGCCCTCGAGTAGTGCCAATCTGTAACCCGTTTCCCCCTTGAAGCAGGCGACCGTGGCGGGAATACTGTCGCGGGGGTGGACGGCTGAAGCTCCGGATCCCCCCGCCGACTTCCATGAGAGCGCACGAAGCGGGACCGGCCATTGCTTGCTTGAGGGGCTCGTAACGTCCCCAGTGGCCCCTTGGCCCGCGCGTGTTTGGTTTGGAGCAGATGCCCGAGAGCCACAACCCACGCGTCCTTCTGATCGACGATGACCGCGCGCTGCTGCGCATGGCCCGTCTCGCCCTCGCCTCTGATGCGATGGTCGTGGACACCGCCGCAGACGGCGTCGAGGGCCTGGAGAAGCTGGCTGCCGCTGACTTCGATGTGATCGTGCTCGACCTGCAGATGCCGCGCATGGACGGCCGCGAGTTCTACAGGGAGATGAGGTCCCGTGGCTACAGGACGCCGGTCATTATCCTCTCGGCGTACGGCGCTGAAACAGCGCGCAAGGAACTGGGAGCGGAGTGCGCGGTGACCAAGCCCTTCGACCCGGCCAGCCTCATCCGCGTCGTACGCTCGCAGAGCAACGGCGGCGCGGAGCAGTCCTGACACGACATCGCCGCTCATGACTCCCGGCGGCGCCTGCTATCATGCCCGCCGTGGATGACTCCCTTTCTCGCATCGCCGACGACTATATCGAGTCCACGAACCGCCGCGACCCGGGCGGCGCCACGGCACGCGGCTTTCACCAGTACGACAGCGAGCTAGCCGACCGCAGCAGGGAGGCGTTGGAGGCCCGACAGGCGGAGGTGCGGGGCCTCCTCCGAAGGCTCGAGGCGCTCGGGCCTCTGGAGGGCGGTGAGGCGCACGAAGCTGCCTTCCTGAAGAGGCGGCTGCAATGGGAGCTCACCGAGCATGAGGAGGTGCGCGGCTGGCAGCGCTCCCCCACCTCTTACCTCTCCGCCACCGGCAGCTCGTGCAACAATCTCGTGATCCGGGAGTTCGCGCCGCTGCCGGCGCGGCTCGAGAGCCTGGTGTCGCGCTTGCGGCAGGCGCCGCGGCTGCTCGCCCAGGCCCGCGCGAACTTGCTCGACCCGCCCACGTACGCGGTCGACAACGCGATTGAGGCCGCTGCGGGGCTGCGAGTGCTACTGCAGCGAGACTTGCCGGCCGCGGCAGCGCCGGCGCCCGAGGCGCTGCGTGCGGAGGTGGAGCGCGCCTGCCAGGACGCGCTGGCCGCGGTCGATGCCTACGCCGGCTGGTTGAAGACAGAGCTGGCCGCGCGCGCGGTCAGCGACTTTGCCTGGGGGCCTGAGACCTTTCGCAAGCTCCTGTCCTTTGGCGATTGCGTCGACGACCCCATCGACACGCTGATCCGGCGCGGCGAGGAAGACTTGAAGCGCCACCAGGAGCGCCTGCGGGAGGTCGCCGCCACCATCCAGTCCGGCGCTCCGCCGGAAGAGGTGGTCGACCGCGTCTCCCAGGACCATCCTTCCGCGGACGAGTTGCTGCCGGAGACGGAGGCCTTGCTCGAGGACCTGCGCCGCTTCGCGATCGAAGCCGGACTGTGCACCATGCCCACTGAGGTACGCATCAGGCTCGCCGAAACACCGGGCTTCAGCCGCATGACCACGCAGGCGGCGTGCAGCAGTCCCGGGCCCTTCGAGGAGGTGGCGAAGGAAGCGTACTACTACGTCACGCCGCCCGACCCGGACTGGCCGCCCGAGCGCACCGAAGCCTACCTGAAGTTCTTCAACCGCTGGAGCATCCCCGGCGTGACCGCGCATGAAGCGTACCCGGGCCACTATGTCCACCTCGTCTACTTGCAGCGCGCGCCGACCCGCCTGGGCCGTTTTCTCCGCGGCACCACGACGCTGATCGAGGGCTGGGCCCACTACATCGAACAGGTTCTGGTGGAGGCTGGCTACGGTGGCGGCGACCCCCGGTACGAGCTCATGCAGCTCAGGGAGGCGCTCTTGAGGCTCTGCCGCTACCGTTGCGCCTTCGGCCTTCACGTCGAGGGCTGGACGCTGGAGCAGGGCATCGACTTCTTCGTGCGAGAAGGCTACGCGACGCCCATCATCGCCGAGCGCGAGACGAAGCGCGGCATCCTGGGGCCGAACTACTACGCCTACACGCTCGGCAAGCACCAGATCCTGGCCCTGCGGCAGAAGCTGAGGGAGCGGGAAGGCCCGTCCTTCAACCTCCGCCAGTTCCATGACGCTTTCATGCAGTTCCCGTTCCCGGTCGCCACGATCGAGAAGCTCATGCTCGGCGACGGGGCTGCCTGACGGCTCTGGCTAGCCGACGGACGCCAGGATCACTGCCCTGGCACAGGGACGCCCGTCCCTGGCTCGCGTCAAACCTCGACCGGCAGGCGCGTGAGGCCGTGGAGGATGAAGTTAGTCCCCCACTGCGGCGCCTCGCGCGCCGAGAGGCGAAGGTTGGGGAAGCGCTGCAGGAGCGCGTTCAGGGCGATCGGGGCCTCGAGGCGGGCGAGCGGGGCGCCGAGGCAGAAGTGGATACCCTGGCCGAAGGCGAGGTGACGGACGTTGTTCCGGGTCACGTCGAGCGCATCCGGCTCCTCGAACTGGGCGGGATCGCGGTTCGCCGCCCCGAGGAAGAGCATCACCTGGTCGTCCTTCCTGATCAGGGCCCCATCCAGCTCGACGTCTACCAGGGCGTGGCGGGAGGTGGCCTGTACCGGGCTGTCGTAGCGCAGCAGCTCCTCCGTCGCCTCCTGCATGAGGTCCGGGTC